>JAQTNJ010000273.1 GCA_028713955.1 Syntrophorhabdaceae bacterium | reverse complement strand
AGGACCGGGATCTTCCTGTTGTCTTTTGTGACAAAGGTGGATTCAAATACCTTTTTCCCTTTCCTTTCCTCATTATCGCCTGTGCTCATCTTTTTTGCAAATCGTTCGAAGGCCTCCCTGGCGATAAATACCCCGTAATATTTCCCTATTATCTCCTCTCCCCTATACCCTATGATCTCCTCGAACCGTTTGTTTATGTAAGTAATATATCCGAACTCGTCTATTATCTGGATACCGTCGTTAAGTGAGGCAATGAGATTGTCATTGAACTCTTTAAGCCTGCTGATCTCCCGCTCGGCCTCTTCTTTCTCTTTCTCCTCTGTCAGGTCCCTTGCGGCCCCCATCATTCCCATCGTTCTCCCGTCCTCGTCCCTTAAGGGTATGTTGATTACAAAGGCGGGAAATCGTTCCCCTGACTTCCTCAGCAGTAAAAGCTCTCCGCGGAATGTCTTTCCTTCCTTGATCTCTGCAAGTACGTTCGGCTGTATTACTCCCAGCATCGCTATGTGTTTGCCGATGACCTCTTCGGGGCTGTACAAGAAGAGCTTCTCAGAGCCTTTATTGAAGAACACCATCTTTCCTCTCAGATCGGTTACAATGAAAGACTCGCTGATATTCTCGACGATATCCTCCAAGAACTGACGTGTAGTTCTTTTAAAACCGAGGATTATCTTTTCCCAGTCTAATGGCATGCTTGTCGTCATTATTGTAACCAAACCCGGCTAAAGACCGTAGCAAATTTAAGCATTGATTTGCTTTGCTTGTCAAGTTTGCGCATGAAGGGAAATGAGGCGGGGTAGCAGAATTTTCTCCGTTATTTTTCCTTAACCTCAGTCTTAACCTTAACCTGCATTATTATTGGTTGTACATATACTTAAACGACCGGGTATTGAGTTCCATACCATACTCTCTGGCAACCGACGAGATCAGCCATCTGAGAATCGAAAACGGTTTTTTGCCGTACACGAGTACCGGCTTCCCCACCATATTTAATGATACCTTGAGCGCATCGACGGCATCGTAGAATGTTCCGATTGCATCGATAAGACCTGTATTCTTCGCCTGGATACCGGTAAAGATCCTCCCATCTGAAAGTTTTCTTACCGCATCGACGGGCATCTTTCTGCCTTCGGCAACATCCCTGATAAATTGCTCGTGTATGTCTTTCAAGACATCGTTCAGATATCTTTTTTCATCCTCTCTCATCTTCCTGAAAGGCGTCCCGGCATCCTTCAATTCACCGGACTTGATCGTGTTTTCCTGTATCCCGATCTTCTTCATCAGATCTTCAACAACGGTCTGCTGCATAATGACACCGATACTGCCCGTAATGGTCGAGGGACTTGCGTATATCTTTTCACCGGCAGTAGCGATATAGTACCCGCCTGATGCGCATACGGACGCCATCGAGACGAAGACCTTCTTCTTTCCTCTCAGTTTTTTCACCTCACGGTGGATCTCCTGGCTTGCCGCCGCCCCGCCGCCCGGCGAATTGATCCTCACGATGACCCCCTTGATGCTCTCGTCATCCCTGAATCTTACGATGTCGTCCATGGCATTTTTCGAGTCCATGATAGCCCCTTCTATCTCAACCACACCGATCTTTTCACCTGATTCCTTTCCAAATATACCGATGAAGAAGGGTACAAGGACGAGCACTACAACGATAATGGCAATAACGATAAGTACCTTTTTTGTTTTTGATTGAGGCATTGTTAATCCTCCCTTTGCTCAAGCTCTAAATTCGAAGCACTAAATACTAAACAATATCAGAATTCGAATATCAAATGTTCAAAACAAAATGTGTGTCACTTATGTTTTGAATTTTGAACATTTGAATTTGTTTCGTGCTTCGATATTCGGATTTTGGATTTGTTTGCTGCATACTGCCTACTCCCTACTATCTTCTATGTACTTCTGGGTGCTTGCCGGTTCTTCCGCCGGCTGGCTGTCCATAGCGGAATGGCCTCTTCTCTTCAGCACTATCCTGCCAAACAATTTTCTCTGCGAGAGGGTTGCCGTCTGCACCTTCACCAATTCAAGTATTCCAAGGATAGTGGCTACTTTCTCATTCCTCTCCATCTCTTCGTGGATATCCCACACATACATACCGGATGTTTCAAGCATTGCTCTCAACATGGCAAGTTTTTCTTCAAGGGTCGGCCTGATCTCATTTATCGTCAGGTACATCTCTTCCCTGACCCTGATCAGCTCGAAATAGAGGGTGCAAAGGCAGAGGAGATCGTAATCGGCCTCTCTGTCGATCCCATTTTTCCCTATGCAGAATACATCCCTGTCAAGCATGGGAAGCGTGTCCATTATACCTGCCATGGTCCTGAAGCGCTCATATTCCATGATCCTCTCAACAAGTTCCTCCCGCGGGTCTTCCGCCCCTTCTCCATCACTTGAGGGAAGGAGCATCTTGGACTTTATGAAGAGGAGGAGAGAGGCCATCTCTATAAAATCCTCGGCGATCTTGAGGTTCATCTCCTTCACCAGTTCCACGTATTCGAGGAACCTTTCCGTAATCGTTGAAATAGGGATATCCCAGATACTGACCTTATTCTTTTTGATAAGCGATATCAGCACCGCAAGCGGTCCTTCATAACACTCAAGTTGCACTTCAAGCGTCGGCACTAAAAGACTCATGGCATGATCCCCTTTTCCATCAGATAAATGTCCACGAAATGTGACTCTTCTTCCTTCGTTTTCAGGTTCATATCGACCTTGGCATCCTTCAGTCTTTCCAGTATCTCTTTGTACACAGGGCCTTCCTGAATACCCATCTTCTTCAGATCGGCGCCTGTCGTAAAGGGCCTGAAAGAGTCCCTGTAGGTGATATAATTGGATATTGCCTTTTTTATCTCTTCAGACCGTGTCTTCGCCATGATAAAGAGCATCACCTCTTTGGACAGCGGCTCAAGGGTACGGTATATCTCGCTTTTTTTCAGAACCGAAATGCCCATCGAGAGCCTGGTAATGACCTCCCGCAAGCGTTCCGTGTTTTCCGTGGTCTTCTTTCTGACCTTTTCGGTAACCTCAAGCTTTTTGCAGAACTCAAGGACCTCCTCGGTCTTCATATGTTCAACAAGTCCCAGCAGATAATACTGTACTTTATCAACAGGCTTGCCCTGGTAAAGCAGCTCATACCATTTATATATGGCCTGCATCTGGTTAAGAAGCTTCTCTTTGTCTTTGTTGAATACGATGGATGGAAAGATAAACCGTAAGAGGTCGAGCTCCTGGAGACGTTTTAAGACCTTTTCGACTCCGTCCTCCTGGAGTATAAGCGCAAGCTCGGCCCAAACCCTTTTTCCCCTGATCCGTGAGAGGAAATTCAATTTCACCGCATTTTTTATCAGGTCTAAGCTGTGTTTCCCGATCTTAAAACCAAACCTGTGCTCAAACCTGATGGCCCTGAACACCCGTGTCGGGTCTTCTACAAAACTCAGACTATGGAGGACCCTGATCGTCTTCTCCTTGATATCCCGCTGAGCGCCATAAAAATCAATCAATTCACCAAAGGTATTTTTATTCAGCGATATGGCCAGCGTATTGATCGTAAAATCCCTCCTGTGGAGATCGAGCTTCAGAGAGCTATGCTCAACAACGGGAAGCGAGGCAGGGGCCTTGTAGTATTCCAGCCGCGCCGTTGCTATATCTACCTTGAACCCGTCCTTGTAGATCACCTTTGCTGTAGCAAATTCTTTGTGGGGCCGCACCTTCAAATTCAAATGTTTAGCCAGTTCTTCCGCGAAGGTTATTCCATCCCCTTCAATAACAATATCAATATCATAATTTTCATCACGGAGCAGCAGATCCCTCACGAAACCACCAACGAGATATGCATGATAGTCCATACTATCAGCCAGACCTCCTATCTCTGTAAGTTTCTTCATTGTCTCTTCATCAAGCCGTTCAT
>JAQTNJ010000272.1 GCA_028713955.1 Syntrophorhabdaceae bacterium | reverse complement strand
AAATCCGGCCGCAGACCCCCCACAATGGAATTCCACGTCTCCCGAAAATCGAGGGATTTCTATCAGTTCAGCGAGTCCCTTTTTTCTCTCAGCGGGAATGTCATTTTTACAAACTTCTATGCCGCCCGCATCTTTGCCCAGAAGATCAACCAGAAAAAGGACCTCATCAGTTTCCCTGAAGGAGCGATCAAGGCAGGGCAATTGATTGCCATGGGCCTCATCGATGAGATCCTCCACTACGTTGTCGGACAATACCGGAAAGATATAAACGAAAAAACAATGGAACAGGCTTTCTCGGCGTTGAATGAAAGGTTCGGCAGCGGGAACGTCGAAAACGCCATGCACCATTTTGTCGATGCCTTCCCGCCGCTTCGCGTGTACAACAATGAAGTCAATATCGCGGACTACCTGAACAGCGATACAGAAGGGATCCCCAACAGGCAGATCGTTCTTGAAGAAATGCTTCTCCTCTGGCTCGCGAATATGAATCCTGCCTTCTCTCCGTTTTTCGAGCTATTCGACGACGTCAGTCTGAAAAAAGAAACGATCTATCTCCAGATCATATCGGAACTGAAAGATTACTTTCATTTGCAGCCGCCGTTTGGTCCTGATTATCAGGACCTCATCGATATGTTGAGAAGCCCTGCCCTTGCTGTCCCGCATTCCCTTTCAGGACAGCTCGCGTATATCATGGAACGCTGGGGCTACCTCCTGAAAAGATACCTTTCATTGATCTTGAAAAGTCTCGACCTCTTCAAAGAAGAGGAAAAATTGCCTTTCACGGGCACCGGACCCGCAGAGGTATTCAAATTCACAGGGCTCGAACTTGAGCCCGAACATTTCACACCTGACCGCGAATGGATGCCGCGCCTGGTCCTCATGGCAAAAAACATCTATGTCTGGCTCGATCAGCTTTCAAAGAAATACCGCTATCACATTACACGGCTCGATCAAATACCCGATGAAGAGCTCGATGCGTTGCAGCGAAGAGGATTTACGGGCCTGTGGCTTATAGGGGTATGGGAGCGAAGCCCGGCATCACAGACCATCAAGCAGCTCTGCGGCAATCCCGAGGCTGTACCGTCGGCATATTCTCTCTATGACTACACGATCGCCTCGGATCTCGGGGGCGACGACGCATTCAACAAACTGAGGGAGGGGGCGTGGAAACGGGGGATAAGGCTCGCAAGCGACATGGTGCCGAACCACGTGGGGATCTACTCCAGATGGATGATAGAACACCCTGATTGGTTCATCTCCTTAGATCACAACCCATTCCCATGGTACTCCTTCAATGGCCCTGACCTTTCCCGCGATGAAAGGGTCTCTGTCTTTATAGAAGATCATTATTATGAGCGCACAGACGCGGCGGTCGTCTTCAAACGCAAAGACCGCTGGACCGGAGATGAAAAATATACCTACCATGGCAATGACGGGACAAGCATGCCGTGGAACGACACCGCGCAGCTTAATTATCTCAATCCGGAAGTAAGAGAGGCGATGATCAGCACCATTATCGAGGTGGCACGGAGATTCCCTGTCATCAGGTTCGATGCAGCCATGACACTCACAAAACGGCACTATCAGCGTTTATGGTTCCCTGAACCGGGTACCGGGGGATCGATCCCCACACGGGTAGAACATGGCCTCACAAAAAACGTTTTGAACACACTGATGCCCAATGAGTTCTGGCGTGAAGTTGTTGACCGCGTGGCGCAGGAAGCGCCTGACACGCTTTTGCTCGCCGAGGCGTTCTGGCTGCTTGAAGGTTTCTTTGTCAGGACGCTGGGGATGCACAGGGTATACAACAGCGCGTTCATGAATATGCTCCGCGATGAAGATAACTCGAAGTATCGCACCGTCATGAAAAACACCCTTGAATTCGATCCGGAGATCCTGAGACGGTTCGTAAATTTCATGAACAATCCCGATGAACGGACCGCAGTCGATCAATTCGGCAAAGACAGCAAGTACTTCGGGGTCTGCACCCTTATGATTACATTACCAGGCCTCCCGATGTTCGGGCATGGTCAGGTCGAAGGCTTTACCGAAAAGTACGGGATGGAATACAGGCGGGCTTACTGGGATGAAGAACCGGACAGATATCTCATCGAAAGACACGAAAAGGAGATCTTCCCGTTACTTCACAAGAGGCATCTCTTTGCCGGGGTTGAGCACTTTCTTCTTTACGACTTTTTCACCCCTGAAGGGCATGTCAATGAGAATGTCTTCGCATATTCTAACAAATACGGTGATGAAAGGACGCTTGTCGTCTACAACAATAAAAATATATCGGCAAAGGGCTGGATAAGGACCTCCGTAGCCTACGCTGTAAAAGGCAGTGATAAAAATCAGCCAATCCTCGTCCAGAAGACACTCGGTGAAGGCCTTGAAGTCAACAGCGGGCATGGATCTTTTACAATATTCCGGGACCACATCACCGGTCTGGAATATATCAGGCCAAGCAGAGAGCTTTCAGAGAAAGGTCTCTACGTTGAGCTCGGCCCTTATCAATATCATGTCTTTCTCGATATAGCCGGGATCGAGGATAATGTCTGGTCACATTATGCCCACCTCAATACCTATCTGAACGGGCTCGGCGTCCCGAGCATTGAAGAGACGATGCGTGAGATATTTCTCCAGCCCATTCACCACGGTTTCAAAGAACTTGTCAATGTTCACACCTTTCGGAGAATCCTTGATGTCAGGTCAGAGGCAGCCCATGGAAAGATTGAAGATCTGCCTCAGGAGTTCCTGCATGAAATTGAACAGAAGACGCTGGACTTTCTGTCAGATATCAAACAATACGTTCACGGCCCTGTTGACGAACATCACGTTGCGGACGACGTAGTCAACGCGCTGCGGGTTACCCTCAGGATCCCCCTGCTTATTGACCGTTTCGCAAACCCCGACGATGATAAACAGAGAAGATTTGTTCAATTCCTGCAGTCAGGTTTCTTCCATTCTGAGCTGCAGACGGGTTGTCAGGTGATCTGGGTCTTTGTCCACGGCCTCGGAAAGATCCTTGATGAAAAAAGCAACACCGATGAACAGGGCCGGAGCTGGATCGATGAGTGGCTTCTTGGCCATATTATGGAAAAAACATTACAGGAACTCGGGTTCAACCCGGACGATATATCCCAGGGTATCATGGCTGTAAAGATATTCACCGGTCACCAGCACTGGTACAGCGACATGCAATCCGGCGACATGCAATCCGGCGACATGCAATCCGGCGACGTGCAATCCGGCGACGCGTCCCAAGGCGCGTACCAGGCGCTTGAAACATTCCTCAATGACAGCGAGGTGCAGAGGTTTCTGCAAATAAACCGTTACATGGATATACTCTGGTTCAATAAAGACACCTTCGAGCTTCTCCTCTCGTGGATGGCATATACAGCCACAGTACTCATTTCCGGGGATAGCTCAAAAACCGGGGACGAGCGGAATAATAGCCTTGCCGGGTGCTACCGCATCCTGTCGGAGCTCCATGCAGCATCAGGGGAGTCCAATTACCAGGTAGAAAAACTCGTAGAGATCGTCCGGCAAAAAGACTCCATTAAGTAAACATCGTTTTCGCAGGAACACTGTTGTGCTCTTCGCTCTTCTCTATACTCAAAAACCAGGCGGGGAAGTCAACGCAATTCCCGTAATTCTATGTGAAGATAAGATGCTGTTGTATATTATTTGTTTTTCTTACGGGTAAGCTTTTCCCTGCAGGGCATGTTCTTGTGGACGAGGGACTTTCTCTTTTTACAATAGAGCGCCGCAAAGGTCCTGCAGCTCCCTGATCCGTCAATTGCCGTCTCTTCCGGCATTGACGCGTATATGCACATAAGATCGCAGAAATCAGGCAATGACTGCTCCACCTTCTTTTTTTCTTTCATAGCATTTTCGTTCCACGCAGCATAATGCAATCACCAATAACCAAACATCAAT
>JAQTNJ010000271.1 GCA_028713955.1 Syntrophorhabdaceae bacterium | reverse complement strand
AAAAGGGCTACACCGTCCATGCCCTCAGGCACACCTATGCATCGGAGCTCTTAAATGCCGGTATGCGGCTGGAAGTCCTCCAGCAGCTCTTGGGTCATCAGGACATCGAGATGACACGCCGCTACGCAAGATTAACCGACAGGACCAGAGAAGAAGAATACTTCCGGGCCATGGCGATCATCGAAAAAGGAGAAGCAGATGGAGAGTACTGACAGATACCGGCGATTCTTAAAGAGGAGGAACTTCTCTCCCCATACGGTAAAGAACTACCTGAATATCCTCTCTCACTTTACCGCATGGCTCAACGTGTCCCTCAACGAAGTGACCCGTAAAGAGATGGGCAGCTACGTGGATCACCTTATGGGAAAACAGCTGTCCCCGAAGACCATCACCTGCCACCTCCAGACCATACGCCTCTTCTTCGACTATCTCATCGATGATGAGGGGATGAAGACGGCCAATCCCGTCACGAGGATATCGATCCGTCTGCCGAAACCGCTGCCCCGCCACTTAAAGGACGACGAGGTGGGCAAGCTTCTCGCCGTCATCGCCGATCCAAGAGATGCAGCCATGTTCATGCTCATGCTTCGCTGCGGCCTGAGAGTGGAGGAGGTCTCCCGGTTGACCGTAGATGCAGTGGAACTCCCACGGAACCGTCTCTTTGTCGCCAGCGGAAAGGGCCGCAAGGACCGGGTCGTCTACTTGAGCAAAGATGCGAGCTTCGCTCTCGATGACTATCTCAAGAAACGTTCATCGAAGGCGAGAAGAATGTTCCTTGTGCAGAAGGGACCTCTGGCAGGGACGCCGATATCGGTCAGAGGCATCCAGAAGAGAATTGAATACTACGCCAGACAGAGCACGGTCAGGGTGTCGTGTCACCAACTCCGTCACACCATGGCCACTCAACTCTTAAACGCCGACGCCGATCTCTCCACCATCCAGGATCTCTTGGGGCATACCCACATCACCACGACACAGCGGTACTGCCGGGTGTCGAATGTGAAGATCCAGCGGGACTACTATAACGCAATAGAGGTTGTCATGCAGCGGAACCAGGCAGGAGGCAAGGATGGATGGTTACTCCAAACAAGACTGAATGTGGCGGATGATCATATGCTATATTCACAAGAAAAAGGTGCTATGAGTGAGAAAAAAACATACAAAAAGGAAAACAGGGTGTAAGTAACTAATATTAAGAGAAAGAGCAGGATTTGTTACGTATAGCTTCCTGAACTAAACAGTTTTGAAATGTAATGGTTTATCTGTGCGTTCAGATGGTAATAGTTATTAACTGAGGCCAAGTCCCTGTCCTGTTCTTCCAGCATTAGATGCTTAGAATGATATTCACCGATCGGCTATTGATTTTATTTCGGATTTTTCATAGTATAGAAGATTGTTTATAGGATTAATTCATAGAAAAGCAGAGTTACTTATTGATCCTGCTCCGACGAGGTGAATATATGTTTATGGTTCTTGGCGCCGTTATAGGAAGGCTTCTCCGTTTAAAAAGGACGTGCCCGAAATGCAAGCGGGATCAAATCGTGCCATCGGCCAAGAAACGTGAAGCCGTTTCTTGCAAATTCTGCGGAGCCATAATCCCACCTCCCTTAAAAAAATAGCTAGACCAAACTTCGGGACATAACCATGATATATATAATACGAAATTATTTTCTTCATCCGGTAATATCATCCTATTACATAGGTTTTTGGTGATATGGAACTTGAGAGTTTTATATTATCAGCGGTAATTCTTCTCATTGCTGCGTCCGTTATAATCATGCTGTTCAGGCACCTTGGCCTGGGATCAATTGCAGGACTTCTGGTGACGGGAATAATCGTCGGCCCGAATACCCCCGGCCCCCATATCACAACCCATGTGGAAGGAGTTCGCAGCTTTACCGAGCTTGGAGTGGTGCTTCTGCTCTTTGTCATTGGACTTGAGATCAGACCTTCACGTCTGTGGGCACTGAGGCGCCAGGTATTCGGCCTCGGTTCCCTGCAGATCATTTTTACTACCGCCGCAGTTACCGGCTACGCCCTTTTGAATAATTGGCCCTGGAAGGCTTCGCTCATTATTGGCATGACCATGGCCGTGTCGTCAACCGCCCTTGTTATGCAGGTGCTACAGGAAAAGGGCGAGATAGCGAGCCCTCACGGCAGAACTGCGTTTGGGATTCTCCTCATGCAGGACCTTGCCATAATACCAATGCTGGCCATCATTCCTGTCCTTGCCGGGCCGGGAACATTCTCATTAAGTATGCCGGGATGGAAACAGCTTGGGGTCATGCTGGGCCTTTTTCTCCTTGTATGGGGATTCGGTAAGTATGTTGTGCCTTTCGCCCTGGAACGACTGGCGTACCAGAAGAACCGGGAAGGTTTTCTAATGGTAGCTATGCTGTCGGTTTTTCTTGCCGCCTGGGCCTTGCATAGAGCGGGCTTCTCATTTGCCCTTGGTGCTTTCCTTATGGGCATGCTTCTGTCCGATTCACAATATAATATGCAGATTGAGGCATACATTGAACCCTACAAAGGAATCCTCATGAGCCTTTTCTTTGTGGCTGTCGGCATGTCCATTGACCTTCGATCAATTATCGCCAGTCCGCTTGTCTTTATTCAAAACGTAGGAGTAGTATTATTCATCAAGATCGGTGTTACGTTCGTGCTCTGTCTTCTCTTCGGTATGGGTCGTAGTCTCGCCATCAGCATATCTTTTTTTCTCGCACAGGGCGGAGAGTTTGGCTTTGTCCTCCTCACCTCCGCCAAGGCCTTAGAAGTTATTGATAATAACACCTTTGTGATGGGAATTGGCGTTATATCAGTCGGCATGCTCTTTACACCACTGATGGCTAAGCTCGGTGATTATATTGCAGGACATCTTCCCCGTAAGGAAGAGGGTGTCCTATTTCTGGATAAAGACAGTGAAACAAAAGGGAGGGTCATTATAGGGGGCTACGGCCGAGTAGGACACGTAGTGGCAGTGCTTCTTAATGCGAGCAGGGTTCCCTTTATCGTTTTTGATAACGACCCGGTGCAAGTAGCGAAAGGAAAAAAAGATGGGTTTCCCGTCTACTATGGGGATATCGCAAATCCGGAGCTTCTGACTACCATCCATGTTGAGCAGGCAACGCTCGTAGTCCTTACCGTTGATCAGGAACGCACCGCTCTTCAGACCATCTCTCATGTGAGAAACAATTATCCCGGAATACCTGTGATTGCAAGGGCCAGAGACCTCGAGGCAAGCGGCAGGCTGGTCAGGGCAGGCGCCACGCTTGCGCTACCGGAAGCAGTTGAAAGTAGTCTTCGCCTGGCTACCGACACTCTCAGAATGGTTGGAGTATCAGTAGACAATGTTGACTTACTCCTTTCTGATGTTCGCAAAAAAGACTACAAACTGATTGATCCAAAATAGTAGAACTGAAGCACAATGCGCCTAGGGATACATTATAGAAATAGCAGTTTGACATCATACCACTTTTATGTTAATTTTATATATGATTTGCGTGGCAAAATACAGTTTCTTTTGTGTTAACTCAAGCTCTCTATGTATCCTTAAATCAGCTTTTAAAACAATACTGTAAAAACTAGTTTTCATCGTTTCACCTCTGGCAAACATTTAGGATGTTTGCCTTTAGTTTATGTTCTTTGGCATTGTTATTATTAGAGGAACAAAGAAATACTTGGAAGGATAAACGTGGTAACAAGGATTGTCTCCTTCAAAGAGGAAGGACGATTTGAACAGATACGTTACTATTGCGACGATCAAGAAATAGCGACGGAGTTATATGATAAAAATGGCATTCTTCTTCATGGGACAGGTATAATTCCCAACGGTATTGTGAGGGAGTACTACCGAATCGGTGTGATAAAAAAAGAAATTATGTTCAAAGATGGCAGAGCACATGGAAGGGGTATTGATTATTACCCAAGTGGGGAAATATTTGAGAAA
>JAQTNJ010000270.1 GCA_028713955.1 Syntrophorhabdaceae bacterium | reverse complement strand
TCAGCATCCCCATTATCCTTGCAGATCGCGAGGCAAGGCCAACGAAGGAACCGATGAATTTCATCAAACCGGTCATTGATGGAAGGGTAACGGATTACTTTGAATGGATGGGGTCCGGGTTTTTTGCAGGAAAAGGCCACGGGGTGGCTATGCACGATGCCGTTACCCTGATCAAGGGATGTTATTACGGATTCAATGAGACCTCACTTTTCCTGAGGGTTGATGTCGATCATACGTTTATCGCTGATGTTGCCGACGTTTCATTTGAGATTAACCTGATGGCAAAAGAAAATTTTAAGGTTGTCTATTGCATCAAAGATAAGAAGCTCGACACCACGCTGCCTGTTTCCGCGATGTTCGCCGATATCCTTGAAGTCGAGATCCCCTTCAGTGCCCTTGGTGTCGAAAAAAACGACACAATCGATGTCTGGTTTTCCCTTAAAATGAATGACATGTTCGTGGACAGGATACCGAAGAGGGGGTATATCTCGATCAAGGTCCCGTCAGAAACATTTGAGATGGAGATGTGGTACGTGTAAAGGCAGCTCATAGTTAATAGCTCATGGCTCATAGCAAAGCGAAATCCGAAATTCCAATATCGAAGCACTAAACAAATTCAAATGTTCCAATGTTCATAATTTAAAACGGTTGAACAAAACGACCGTGTCATTGCGAGCGAAGCGCGGCGTTTTGTCATTGCGAGCCCGCAGGGCGCGGCAATCTCATTAATAGATTATACCCTTGGATCGCCACGTCGCTTAGGCTCCTCGCGATGACAATAAAGGATGTGACTCCTCGCGATGACAGCACCTTTTAAAGATTAGTGGTTTGAATTTTGAAATTGTTTAGAAATTAGTGCTTCGAAATTAGTATTTGTCTACTATCGGCTATGAGCTATGAGCTGCCTTTGTGGCTATTTTACTGATACTACACTTTCCGATATCCAGCCTTCCCTGTCTTCGTAGAGTATGACCTTATACCATTTGGTTTTATGCTTATCGGATTGTTCCCCCACCACCTTCAGGGTTGCTCCCCTGAAGATCATGCCGATCCGGAGGGCCTCCAGGCCGGGGGCTGTCCTTACATTCACAGCGTCTTTTATAACCACTACCTTCCTGAATGGCGGTTCGGTCTTTTGTGCCACGCTATCCGCTTTAGGTTTTTCCGGTGGTTTTTTTGGTTCAGCCGTTTTTGCGGGCAGCACTGGTGCAGCCTCTTTCTTCGCAGGTGCTTCTGTCTTGACGGGTACCTCGGCTTTTACCGATACTTCGGCCTTGACCGGTGCTTCGGCCTTCACCGGCAGCCCGGTTTGCGCAGCGGCTATGTCCTTCTGAACCAACAGAGGTTTTTTTACGAAAAAGCGATCAAAGGCCCCGGTGGCGGCAAAATAGTATCCGATCGCGCCCAGGATCACGATGAGGAGGATAACGATGGCAGGAACGATGTAAGGGGACCTCAGCCCTTGTATGTCCTGCTGTTTTTTGACAGACCCGAGGGAGATACTCTCTTCGAGGAGTACCTTTGACACGATATGGCCGTCCACTGTGTGCGTTGACTGGGCGTAGAGAACGAGGAGACATCTGTCGCAGATGTAATTAATAAGCCGGGGGAACCCTTTCGACGCGATATGTATCAGCCTGACCGCCCTGTCCTGGAACTCCAGCGGCCCTTTCGAGCCTGCCTTGTAGAGACGGTAGTTGATGTATGATTTCACCTCATTCAAAGTGAGCGGTTCTATGCCATAGGTGACGGTGATCCTCTGCGCGAGATGCCTCATGTCCTGTCCCTTGAGTTTTTCAAGGAATTCGGGCTGGGCAAAGAAGATAGTATGGAGGATCTTCTGCTTATCTGTCTCGATATTGGACAGGAGCCGTATAAACTCAAGAAGCTCATAGGAAAGCAGTTGCGCCTCGTCGATAACAAGCACATTCTCCTTCCCGTTCCTGAATTCTTCAAGGAGGAAGAGTCGTAACGTATCGTAAAGCTCTTTATTTGTGTCGGGTATGTCCTGCACATAGAATTCCCTGAGGAGTTCTTTCATGAATTCAGTATCATCGGTAACAGGATTGAGGATCAGGGCCGTGTTGTAAGATTCGTGGGAGAGGGAATTGATGAAGATACGCGAGACCGTTGTTTTGCCTGAACCCACGTCGCCGTATATCAATGCAAACCCCTCTTTCTGCGAGAGGAAAAAGGTCAGGTAGTCGACGGCCTTTTTGTGTTCTGTCGATTCGTAATAGAAGGCAGGGTCAGGAGACATCCCGAACGGTTTTTCGGAGAAACCAAAATATTCGAGATAAGGTATTTCCATATATACCACTATGACACACTTACCCGTGTCTTTTCAAATAATTTTATGAATAAATGCCGGGGTCAGCTATCAGCGATCAAAGACCTTGTCTAGTCTGTTTAGTTTTAACGTTGAACGTTGAACATAGAACAAATTTCTCTTTATCCTTTACGACTCACGACTTACGGGTGTATCGCTGTGAGCTATGAGCTATCAGCTGTGAGCTGTCTTTATTACAATTTCCTTGCATTGAGGGCACAGGTGAGTATAATTGAAAAACGAGCATGGAACGCAAACTCCTCTTATCCATAATCATACCTGCTTATAACGAGGTCGACTTCATTGGGGACGTGATCAGAAGGGTGCAGGAGACCCCATATGAGAAGGAGATCATCATTGTCGATGACGGGTCTGTTGACGGCACCAGGGATATCCTCAAAAATTTGAAAGAACCCAACATCACGGTTGTCCTGCAGGAGGTGAACCAGGGCAAGGGCGCCGCCCTGCGGGCCGGTTTCGCGCGTGCGAAGGGCGATATTGTCATCATACAGGACGCGGACCTCGAGTACGACCCCCGTGACTACCCGAAACTGCTTGAGCCCATCCTTGAAGGAAAGGCCGATGTCGTCTACGGGTCGAGATTTCTCGGTGGGCCTCACAGGGTGCTCTATTTCTGGCACTATATAGGGAACATGGCAGTGACGCTGCTGTCCAATATGTTTACCAATCTGAACCTTACCGATATGGAGACCGGGTACAAGGTCTTTAAAAGAGAGGTCCTGAAGGACATTACGATAGAGTCGAACAGGTTCGGGTTTGAGCCGGAGATCACCGCGAAGATAGCGAAAGGACGTTTCAAGGTCTACGAGATCCCCATCTCCTATTACGGCAGGAGCTATGAAGAAGGGAAAAAGATCACCTGGCGCGACGGGATCAAGGCATTTTTCACGATACTGAAGTATAACATGTTTAGATAATGCAGCTCGTAGCTCTTGGCTGATGGCTCATGGCAAAATATGGGAAACAGCAGACCGAAACCGACAAGAACGAAGCAGAGTTGTCCTTTTTATTACGATATGCTACAATTGTAGCAGGAGGTGTTTATGGGTATTGCCATACGTATCGATGATGATTTATATGAACAAGCCAAACATAGCGCAAAGGCGGAATGTAGAACCGCCCCATTGCAGGTTGCTTACTGGGCAAAGATCGGGAAAGCCGCCCTCGACAACCCGGATTTGCCCATCGAGTTTATACGGGACGTATTAGTCGCCAAACAACGGGGAGAGTTTGAACCCTTCGAGTTCAGCAAGAAAAAATGAATATTGTACAGTCCCCAAATTTTCGTCGGAGCTATAAAAAATTACACGCTAATCAGTTGACAGTTGTTAACAAGGCAATAAAGCGGGTAACATCTGAGCCGTCTTGTGGAGAAGAAAAAAAAGGCGACCTTGCAGGCGTCCGTGTTTACAAGTTTCGTGTTCAGGATCAACTTTATTTGCTGGCTTATGAGCATGGTGACAATACCCTGTATTTGCTTGCTCTGGGTATTCACGAAAATTTTTACAGGGATTTGAAGAAGGGAGGACGATGAATCGTTTTTCAATCGATCAGCCGTCAGTTTCGAATATCGATGATCGATCATCGAATATCGAGGCGTGGAGATAGTGA
>JAQTNJ010000269.1 GCA_028713955.1 Syntrophorhabdaceae bacterium | reverse complement strand
GAAGAACAAGGTAAGCTCTGCAACGATAAGGAATATCATGGGAGATCTTGAGGAGCTCGGTTTTCTTTATAAACCCCATGCAGTGGCAGGGCGCATACCGACGCACAAGGCCTTCAGATATTACGTAAATAGTTTATCGTCACTGACGGTTCCCGGCAAAAAGGAGCTAAAGATACTTGAATCACTTGCCCGGCCCCGTTACTCGTACGTTGAGGAGATCATGGAAGACGCTTCGAAGACGCTTGCGGCCATATCACAGTGTACAAGCATCGTGATAGAGCCGAAAGTGAACACGATGCTCTTCAAGGAGATTGAATTTGTCAAATTATCAAAGTATACGATCCTTATCGTCTTTATAACCTCTTCAGGCATGGTTCATAAGAGAATCGTACATACCGATGAGGAACTGGGCATTAATGTCCTGAACGATATGAAGTGGTATATGAATGAAAAGTTCAGTGGTGTTCCATTCTATGTCTTGCGGGATGGCATACTGGGTGACGTGAGACGGGACAAGGAGGTATTCAACAACCTCTATGCAAAGATTCGCGATACCCTTGATACGATCATTGATGAAAAGAATAAGCGGGAGGTTTATATAGAGGGGACATCTAAGATGATAGGTGTTCCGGAATTTTCTGACCTCGAAAGACTAAAAGAGCTTTTTCAGGCACTGGAAAAGAAGGAAAAACTGATTAAATTACTGGATAGTTGTCTCCGGAAGAGTGGTATAAGCATTATCATAGGTCACGAGAATGACATGAAAGAGATGCAGGGAATGAGTATCATTTCCTCGCCCTATCAGATTGGTGAAGATAGCTACGGCTTCCTCGGCGTGATAGGCCCGATCCGGATGAATTATTCGAAAATAATACCGATTGTTAATTATACCGCGAAGACGGTTACAGATATTCTGAGAATGATGTAGGGGACTGGTATGGAGGACAAGGAAAAAAGGAATATTGACGGCGCAACAGAAGAAAAAGAAGAAGGACAGGAAACAAGCAGGCACGAAGAGCATAAGAAAAAAAGGAAGAAGGATGACGCCACGGAGGAACTGAAACGGGCACTTGAAGAGAAGGAAGAGGTTATAAAGTCCCTTCAGGAAAAGATGCTCTATTTCCAGGCTGAGTTTGAAAATTACAAAAAGCTCAAAATAAAAGAGAAGCAGGATACATTGAAATTTGGAAACGAAGTTCTGGTAAAGGAATTATTACCCGTGCTGGACAACCTCGAGATGGCGTTAGACCACACGGCAAAGACAGAAGATTACAAAGGGATCTATGAAGGAGTCAAGATGACCTTGAATGAATTTCTCAAGGTGCTTGAAAAGGCAGGCGTTACCAGGATCGAAGCTGCCGGTAAGAAATTCGACCCCAATCTCCACGAAGCCTTTTACCAGGAAGAAAAGGAGGATATGGAACCCGATACGGTCATATCAGAGTTTCAGAAAGGCTATCTGCTGAACAACAGATTAGTAAGGCCCTCCAGGGTAATTATTTCCAAAAAACCAGAGATTCAGTAACATAAGGTTGATTCATGCGAATGGAATACCGAGACTACCACGAAATCCTCAATGTTTCAAAAGGCGCAACAGATGAGGAGATAAAAAAAGCTTACCGGAAGCTTGCGCTCCAATACCACCCGGACAGAAATCCCGACAATAAAGAAGCCGAAGAGATGTTCAAAAAGATCAGCGAGGCCTATGAGGTGCTCAGTGATCCGGAAAAACGATACCGGTACGAGAGGTTTGGCGCTGCAGACGATACGGGTTCTGTCTTTGATTTCGGATTCAGAGGGAATTTCGATACCGTTTTTAACGACCTCTTCAGTGATTTTTTCGGTTCCCCCCGACAGAGGGAAAGGAAGGGGCAGGATCTACGGTACAATCTCACCATAGAATTCGAAGAGGCTGTATTCGGTATTGAAAAAGAGATAGAAATACCCAAAGAGGAAAAATGCTCAGTGTGCGGCGGGTCCCGGATAGAACCCGGACACCGGCCTGTGATCTGTAAACACTGCGGGGGGAAGGGACAGGTCAGGCAGAGTCACGGGTTTTTTACGATAAACAGGACCTGCGAATATTGCAACGGCGATGGTCATATCATCAAGGACCCTTGCAAAACCTGCAAAGGCAAGGGGAGCATCAAGACAAAGAAGAAGATCAAGGTCAGGATCCCACCCGGTGTCGACACGGGCATGAGGTTAAAACTGCGGGGGGAAGGGATGCAGCAGTTTGGCGACACCGTCCCCGGCGACCTGTACGTTGTTTTGCAGGTCAACGAACACCAGGTCTTCGAACGCACCGGCGACGACATTACCGTGCAGATTGATGTCAGTTTTCCGCTTTTATGTCTCGGAGGAGAGTTTACGGTACCCACCATAGACGGTGAAACAACGATCACAATGCCACCCGGCACGCAACCGGGCAAGGTCTTCCGTATCAAGGGGCTTGGCGTAACCAAATCGAACGGGTACGGGAGGGGAGATCAGCTTGTCTACCTCAATGTTATCATCCCTTCGCAGCTGAGTGAAAAACAGCGCCTGCTCATGGAAGAACTTGCAAAAGAATTTGTCAGTGACAGCGGGAAAACGCGTAAAGGGTTCAAAGAAAAGTTTATGGAATTCTTCGAATAGAGCAGCTCATAAACGGCAGTATATCGTCGTTCGTATATCGACGAGGGAAACACTGTAAAATGTAAAAGGTGAAAGGTTAAGAAGGATCTTGTCAGTTGTAAGGCGTTAGGTTAGCAGAAAAGCAGAAGGTGAGAAGAGCAGAAAGCAGAATATCCAGGTCAGTGGCGCCTTTTTCATTAGGTTTTTTAACGCCTGACGCCTCACGATTTACGCCTCACGGGTTTTTGGAATCTCGATATACGATATACGAACGACGATATACGGTTTTCTATGAGCTATGAACTGCCCTTCTCTATATTCTCCGCCATCAGCTTTGCAATTGTTTTAGAAAACGCTGCGGGATCTTTTGGCTTTGACCCTTCAAGGATGAGGGCCTGATCGTAAAGGAGCCTTATAAAATCATGGAGGGTGCTGCTCTTTGCGTCTTTCTCAAAGATCGCCTTCATTGAGGCAAAAAGCGGGTGTGCAGGGTTGATCTCGAGGATCCGCTTTTTTAAAGGGACCTCCTGACCCATGGCCTTTAGGAGTTTTTCCATCTGCGGATCCAGATCTCCCTCATCGGCAACAAGGCAGCAGGCCGAATCCGTCAGGCGACCGGAGGGCCTTACGTCTTTTACATCGTCTTTCAATATGTCTTTCATGAGGTCTATGAGTTTTTCGTATTGTTTTTTTGCCGTTTCCTTTTCTGTCTTTTCTGTCTTGTCGAGATCAATATCTCCCTTTGTAATGGATTTCAGTTTTTTTCCTTTATATTCGAAACTGCTCAGGACGAAATCATCAATATCGTCGAGCATGACAAACACTTCATAATCCTTGCCCCTGAATGCCTCGAGATAAGGTGAATGCTGGACCTCTGCGAGCGATGTCCCGGTGATATAGTATATCGCTTCCTGTTCCGTCTTCATGTCGTTGATATAATCATCGAGAGTCCTCAATATACCCTCCCCGGTTTTCGTTGAAGGGAAAAGGAGCAGATCGGCTATGGCCTCTCTCCGCGAAAAATCATAGTGGAGCCCCTCCTTGAGGACCCTGCCGAACTCTTTGTAAATTTTGACATAGTCTTCGTATTGCTCCTTTTTCATATCGCCGAGCGTATCGAGGACCTTTTTTGTTATATTCGTCCGTATGATCTCAACCTGCCTGTTATGCTGGAGGATTTCCCTGGATACGTTGAGGGGAAGGTCCGTTGAGTCTATCACTCCTTTCACGAACCGGAGGTAGGGCGGGATGAGCTCCTCGCAGTGGTCCATGATCTGCACGCGTTTTACGTAAAGCGTCGGGCCTATCTTGTAATCCCTGAAGAGGATGTCATACGGTGCACTCGAGGGGATATAGAGGAG
>JAQTNJ010000268.1 GCA_028713955.1 Syntrophorhabdaceae bacterium | reverse complement strand
ATTGTGGTCACTAAAGAAGTTTCCCCACCATCACTAACTTCTCCAGCAATTGTTTGAGATAATACTTGACTTTTCTCTGCCGTTTTATTTCTTCTGGTGCTTGTCAGATCAACATTATCCCCACATTCTAATGTAGGTAAATGTGTGCCAAGAACAATTTCTCTGCCTTTGATGGCATAAGTATGCAGATTTAATTCGGCTTGCCCTCTTGATATAGTAATGTTTGAATTATTATAAATGGCATGTCTAATTTCTGACAAGTCAGTTAATGGTTTTACTTTGAATTTTCTGGTTCCGGTTGGTAATGCCGAAAGAGACAAATGATAAACAAGATCGGTATAATAATAATCCATAACTGTTTCTGGAGAAACATAAGTCAAAATCACCAATAAATCGGCATCTGCTATTCCAGTAGCTACAGGATTAGTTCCATTAGTAACATCTGCAAGAGTATCATATAAAGTCACTACACCAGCTGAAGTAACAGAAACATACCATATTTGATTGGGTTTAACATTCCAATTTTGTAAAGCAATGTCATCATAAACCGGAGATAATTCCGAACATACACAATACAATTTTTGAAAAATATAAGATACAAAATTTTGAGGTTGTTTAATGGCACTAAAAATAAAAGGAACATCCGAATAATCTGCCCCTATGCTCGCTTCAAACAACAAACCAAAATTTTGATAATTATAATAACCTGCTTTGAAAAATTCAAATTCTACGGCAATATTTTCATATTGCAATCCTTGATATTCAAATGAAATTCCCAAATCATCAAAAGTCCATTTGGAAAAAGCAAATAGAACACCTATGCCATCATACTCATCGTACTCATCGTATTCATCAGGCATTTATATTCTCCTTTATTATCTTCTGATAATATCTATAAAAGGATTGCCATCAAGAATGCCTGGTTTCCAACCTACTGTGGCTGTTCCATTATATTCTTGACCATCAATGGCATTTATTCTGGCAATGCTGTCTTTCAAAACATATCCAACAATTTGATTTGTAACGGGAAGTTTCCCGAGAAACCAAAGACCTTGAATCTTTGTTTTACCACCTAGAATATTTCTGCTGGCTTCAACAAAAAAATTATATTCTTTCATACCAGCAAGGACTAATTCATAATTATCTTCTCTGCCTGTTTTCGGATCTGTTCCTTTGAAAGAAAAATTCAATCTTTCAATTGCTGTAGGCTGACAACTTCCCCAACCCGGATTTCCTGATCTTACATCATTCAATTCATGAGTAAGACCACCGATTAATGTTAATTTGATTTTCCACACTTTGCACCTTCCTTTTAATTGTAAGTAAAATGGATTGAAAAAACTAAATCATTGTTGTACCATTCTGCCGCTGCCCAAGCAGCCATCGCACTTGTTAATATATGTTTCATGTTCCAATATAAATATTTAGCTCCGGTCAATACACCAGTATCTAAAGCTATTCTTGAATCTGTTCCTGCTAAAGGAGTCCCGCTCCAAGTAGCACTACCAGGAGTGGCATTTGTAGTGGCAATTGCTCTGAAAAGACTATTTGCAGGAGTACCATCTCCTAATGGTTTACTTTCCCAAGTTGCATGAGAATCATCATCATACATTTCAAGATAAGGAATTGAAGCAGTAGCTCCGCTAAAACAAGCACAGCAAACATATCGTTTATCCCCACCATATACAGCTAGACTGGTTCCTGCCATAACTACTTGTCGATATGTTCCTGCACTATTATCAGCTAAAAATAATGCAGGTGCTTCTGAAGTGCCTGCTTCCGGAATAATAACAGGATAACCTACTCCAGAAAGAAGATCACCATCTTGTTGTTGCAAATCTCTCCATACTAAATAATCTCCTGCTCCTAACAGAAGAAAATTAGAATCTCCTGCAGGATTTGAACACTCCACATCATTCGGTGAAATGCTCACTAAAATATTAACTGATGGTCTTGACATAATTTACTCCTTTCCTAAATACCGTCTGTGCGGGTTAAAGATACTTGTTTAGTAGCCGTTACTCCTTTAGGACCTGTGAGAGTTACCGTAAAATTTTGACCTTTAATTTGCCATATAGTAACTTCTATATTATTTCCTTTTACAACAATATTAGTTCCATCTGTGGACATATCAGAAGCAACATAAGAATCATCGGAAGTTTTATGTAAAGTCCAAGAACCAAATTTTTGAGTACACAAAGGCAACCCTGCACCACCACTTCCTCCACCAATTGTAGTTTGCGTTGCTCCTGTTCTACAACCATATGTACTTGTTTGAAGTATGATTGAAGAAGGTCCTTTTACATAATATGTTTCTGAAGTTTCTCCTGTTACTTCATCTATTGTTTTTGGTTCTTCCACTGCTTCTTCTTTAGCTTCATTAATTGTGGCAGAAAGAACTTGAGACAATCCTTCTTCTGTATTAACCGGAGAAGAAACAGTTATTCGCACATCTCCTGCTGTAACTGCCGTAAAGTAATTTACAACAGAACCTGCTCTTTGATAGGTAATTACTAAAGGAGTTCCTGTAGCAATTATTGTATTTAAATTAATGGTTTTGTTTAAAAAAGAAGAATATAAATTTCCAGATACATGAGTAATTACACCATCAGAATCTTCCGTATAAGTATAAACACCTGTTACACTAGAAATAGCCGAATTAGTAATGCATTGAGTAACTCCTGCTATTACATTGACAGCTTCAGCTTTTTCATCGGTAACTGTAACCGATCCGGTATTCAAAACATTTGAAGCTAAAGTTCCTAATCCGGTATATTCATACATATAAATTTTACCAGAAACAGCTTCATCTCCATTTTCCAAATAAGCCGTTATGGTTGCTATTTCTCCTATTTCTAAAGTCGAAGGTTCTATTTCTGCTGACAATGTACTTGGACATTTGCAATAATTATTTACATAAATGGTTTTTGAATCTTCTTTACCAGATAAAGAAGCTATAATACTAACCTCTCCAGTATATTCTATAGCTCCTGGAGTATATTTTACTACATTATGAACCATTCCAGAAACCACATAAGAAACAACCACCATTTGATCACAATAATTAAAATTACTTTCTGTCAAATAAACTTTTTTTCCATTTAAAATATAAGCACCATTAGCCACAAAATTATTTGCTCTGCTTGTATCTGCATAAGCCCAGATACCAATAATAGTAGCGGCTTCAAATTTAGTGGAAAGAGCTACAAGACTATCCGCTCGGACAATCTCTTTGGATATAAGCATTTCAGCACTATTCTGAATAAGAGAATATACATAGGACAAAGTTGTTGGACTGGCAGGGTCAAAAGACCATTCGACAACTTGATCATTTAAAGGAACTCCTTCTCCATTTTTAACTTGTGCCCACACATCCACATAACCCACTTGCAAAGTGCTTATGCCAATACATTCAGATCCCAATTCAACGGAGATAGAATTTTGAGAAACAGATTCAACTGGAATAATTTTTATTCTATTTCCAAATTCAGGCCATTCCGGTTCTTCATTGATTTCTTGAATAATCAAATCAGTCAGATCATAGTCCGACGTTGTTGGCGCTCTTACTAATCGTTTAATACAGATATTTCCTGCTCTATCTGTGGTAACAAATCCCTCTTCCCCAACAATCAATTCAACTAATTCTTGCAATACTTCAATTGGATATTGATCATCTGCCTCAAAATTATCTGCATATATGGTAAAATCCTGAATCTCACATTTAGTGGAATCCCAAACCAAACCAACTGATTCAATAATCTCCTTACAAATCGCATAAAATGTGGTATCTTCATCCCACAACTTTGTAACCTTTTGAGCAAAAGGTTCTGCTAGTATAGCCGTCGATTGTCTGCCCCAAACTCCTGTCATTGTTTCATGAATGCCTACTTTAAAAGTAGGACGTTCAATAAAAAATGTTCCTTGACTTACCCAAACAGCATCTTCTTCCAATATATCCGTAGTGGACATATATACTTTATCTATCCAAGCATCATTTCCTTCAGTTATT
>JAQTNJ010000267.1 GCA_028713955.1 Syntrophorhabdaceae bacterium | reverse complement strand
ATACGCCTTATCGTCATGGATAAAGGAACCGAATATATCGATCTCATCAAAAATCCGAGATACGGTTATGGGAAAAATATGAACCCCTGCATCGACTGCCGGATATTCATGCTTCAGAAGACAAGGGCGGTTATGGAACAGGAAGGGGCAGGCTTTGTCATCACCGGGGAAGTCCTCGGTCAGAGACCAATGTCGCAGCGGAGAGATACCATAGGTCTTATTGAAAAGAGAAGCGGATTACAGGGTCTTATCGTGCGACCTCTTTCCGCAAGACTATTTTCACCTTCAGAACCGGAAATGACGGGCATTGTGGACAGGGAACAACTGCTCAGCGTATCGGGCAGGTCAAGGGCAACACAGCAAAGCCTCGTCGATGAATATCGCCTGAAAGCATACAGCAGTCCCGGCGGGGGCTGTCTGCTGACGGACCCTATATTCTCCGGCAAGTTGAGGGATCTTTTTAATAATGACAAGGACTTCACTATAAAAGACATCGAGCTTTTGACCCTTGGGAGACATTTCAGGCTCGATCATGGAACAAAGCTCGTCATAGGCAGGAACCAGAAAGAGAACGAAACCCTGGAGGCGCTGTGGGCAGCGCCATATGTACTTCTTTCCCCGGCAGATTTCAAAGGCCCAAAAGGTATTATCAAAGGATCTGCCGATAAAGACATGCTCACCATCGCTGCCAGCATACTCGGGTTCTACGGAAAACACGAGACACAGCAGATAAACCTGGAGATCAACAACGGAACCAGGAGAACAGCCCATTTTGCAAGGATCGATGTGGATGTGGAAAGGTTGAGGATTTAAAGACTGTTCAACGTTCAATTCTATGTTGTCATCGCGAGGAATTTCCATTCCTTCAGTCATCGCGAGGAATTTCCATTCCTTCAGTCATCGCGAGGAGCGAAGCGACGTGGCGATCTATTAGTGAGATTGCCGCGCTGCGCTCGCGATGACAACAAAAAAGAGGCCAATGGCTGATAGCTGAAGGCTGATAGCTGAAGGCTGATAGCTGATAGCTAATTAATTTGAGGAGTTTGTATGAAAATCTTTGATGACCTGTACGTTTACCCGTGGCTTTCTTATGAAGCAAATAATTGCAATACGATCTTTATAGACGGGAAGGTGCCGACCCTTATCGACCCGGGGCATGCCCATCTCTTCAACCACGTTCTTGAAGGCATGGCGAAAGATGGCAAGGATATCAATAAGGTACAGATGATCCTATGCACCCACAGCCACCCGGATCATATCGAGGCGATCGAGCGTTTTGACAACGATATCCTCAAGGCGATAGGAAAAGAGGAATACGCCTTTCTTCACGATGGCGGCAGGGAGCTTTTTATGGCCACCGGTTGCACACTGCCAAAAAAACCCTTCACACTGTTCCTGAAGGAAGGGACCGTGGACATCGGCGGGAAGGTCTTCCAGGTCATTCCGACCCCGGGTCACTCACCGGGGTCTATCTGCCTGTACTGGAAGGAAAAACGAACGTTGATCTCCGGCGATACGCTCTTCTACATGGGCGTGGGAAGGACAGACCTTCCCGGCGGGGACATGGAGCTTCTCGCCAACAGTATAGCAAAGCTGGCGCAGCTCGATATAGAGTGTCTCGTACCGGGGCACGGCGAGCTGGTCAGGGGTGAAAAGGCAATAAAGAAAAATTTTCAGTTGATTATCAGTGAGTTTTTCGCGTAGAATCTGTGTGTAACCGTCATTGACTTTTGAAGTTTCATACATATATTCACAGTGGACGCGACGGGCATGACGGTAAAGAAGGATCTGATCTGCCGGAAATATAATATACAGATTGAGACAGAGAATAATCCATGCCCCCATCCTGGAGATTATTGTAAGTTCAGGACGTGGTGCATAATCCACATGCGGTGTATGGAAGATGACGGTTGCAGGGAAAAAAGGAGGAAGGCAATTGAGAATACCCGATGAATATATATGTGATCTGTGTGGTTATATATTTCTGGACGGAGAGGTTCCGGAGGTCTTCTGCCCGAACTGCGGCAGCAGCATGGTATTGAAAGAAATGTCCTACGACGAGTTCCTGGACGACGATGAAGCATTCGTAAGCCTCTATAATTACAAGACATTTGAATATGAAGGGATGTAAGGGAGCGGAGAGCTGAGGGCGAAGGGCTCATAGCAAGATCAACAAAGAGTAAGCAGTATGCAGTAAGCACGAAATGCGAAGCACTAATTTCTAAACAATATCGGTTTAATATCAAAATTCTAAGCACTAATGTTCAAAACATATCGTCATCGCGAGGCGAAGCCGTGGCGATCCCATTAATGAGATTGCCGCGTCGCTCCGCTCCTCGCAATGACAGAGGGAAAGGTGCTCGCAATGACAAAACGCCGTGCCCTGAAGCCTATCACCTATCACCTATCACCCATCACCTATCACCTATTACCTATCACCTTTTACGGGGTTTCCCCCTCACGCCTGACGATTCACGATTTACGGGTTTTGCCTTATAAAAATATATTGACATCTTTTAAATAAATTGTTTCAATATTCCCGACATACCGCTTGGATCTGATTTACTGGACCGAGACGGAAGGAACGAGAGAAATAAAAAAGCCTTCTGAACCAGTTCAGAAGGCTTTTTTTTGAAGGAGCAATATGGAAAAGATTACCGTACCGGTTCTTAAAGGCATGAAAGGCAAAGAAAAGATCGCTATGCTCACGGCCTATGATTATCCGATGGCGAAGATCATCGATAACGCGGGGGTCCATACGATCCTTGTCGGTGATTCCGTCGGTTCCGCGGTCCTCGGCTATCCCAACACTATCCCGGTAACCGTAGATGAAATGATACACCACACAAAGCCCGTCACAAGGGCGGTAAAAAGGTCCTTTGTCATCATCGACATGCCCTTCATGTCATACCATGAAAGCATCGAGCAGGCAAAGAGGAACGCGGGGAGGATGATAAAGGAAAGCGGCGCAGAAGCGGTCAAGCTGGAAGGCGGGACAAAGATGAAGGACGTCATCAGGGCGCTTGTCGATATAGAGATCCCTGTTGTCGGCCACATCGGTCTCACCCCGCAGTCGATCCACAGGATGGGAGGCTACAAGGTCCAGGGAAAAGGGGCAGAGGTCGATGCCCTTATCGCTGACGCGAAGGCGGTCGAGGAGGCAGGCGCGTTCATGATCGTCCTTGAGTGCGTGCCGCGTCAACTGGGAAAAGAGATCACGGAGATGCTCTCGATCCCGACCATAGGCATCGGCGCCGGTCCGGACTGCGACGGGCAGGTCCTCGTTATCCACGACCTTCTCGGTCTTCTCGGTGATTTCAGACCCAAATTCGTGAAACAATACTGCAACCTGCAGAAAGATATCGACGGGGCAGTAAAAAACTTTATTGAAGAGGTGAAGACGGGGGCATTTCCGGATGATTCCCACTCATTCCACTAACATGAAAACCATTACGACCGTCAAAGAGATGCAGGCTGTATCGGACCAGTTAAGAAAAGATAAGAAGATCGCATTTGTGCCTACCATGGGCTACCTCCACGAGGGTCACCTTGCCCTTGTCAGAAAGGCACGCGAACTGGGCGACATCGTTGCAGCAAGCATCTTTGTGAACCCTACCCAGTTCGGACCCAAAGAAGACCTCGCAAAATATCCGAGGAACTTCGACCGGGACGCGCAGCTCCTCGACCGGGAAAAGACGGACATCATCTTCTATCCTGACGCGCGGGAGATGTACCCGGAAGGATACTCAACATACATCGAAGTGAGGAAGCTGCAGGATCATCTCTGCGGGAAGACAAGGGCAGGCCATTTTACCGGTGTTGCAACGGTGGTGGCCAAGCTCTTCAATATCGTCAAACCTCACTTTGCCATCTTCGGGCAGAAGGATTACCAGCAATTAAAGGTTATCGAAAGGATGGTACGGGACCTGAACATGGATATCGAGATCGTCCCCTACCCTACGGTCCGGGAAAGTGACGGCCTCGCAATGAGCTCCAGGAACACCTATCTCAGCCCCGAAGAACGGC
>JAQTNJ010000266.1 GCA_028713955.1 Syntrophorhabdaceae bacterium | reverse complement strand
GTATACTCCAACGCTAAAACCTGTGAACATACCAACACAATTACAAAACATGAAAATACGAATGTTTTCATGTCAGCCCCCGTTTGTGGTTCTGTGCTGCCATCATTGCGCTTCCCTTTTTAAAAACCCATGGAGCATAAACCGGACACATTCATCGGGTTGAAAGAGGTTTTCCTGATCAACGACAATGGAGAGCAAAAACCCCCGTATTGTGCTTATCACTACCTTTGTCACCTCTTTTGTATTGCAATCACCGAAATGGCCTGAATCTATACCATTCCTGATGATCATCTCGACCAATCTCCTCTGTTTCCTGAAAAATCTCTTTTTTATATCAATCCCGAAGGCAAAACCCTGTGCCCTGCTTTGAGCCAGAATGAGCTCCCGGTGACGTTTGGTGTATTCAACGCTGATTGTTACATATTCCGTAAGGGCATCAATAGGGTTCTTATTATTTAAGATAGCCTTTTCAAGTTGCCCTGCCAGGTCTTCGAAGCGGTTCTTCAACAATGTGAGGTAAAGTTCCTCTTTGCTCTTAAAATAAAGATAAAGACCGCCAACACTTATCCCTGCATGCCCGGCTATCATTCTCATGCTTGCCCCCCGGTAACCATAATCTGAAAATATTGTGAGGGCTGCATCAAGTATATTTTTTCTGGATTCTATTGCTGAACGTCTGTTCATGTGAATGATTGTTCAATTTATATGAACAGATTCTATTTGTCAATACAGAAATGGCGACCCGGTATTACATGCCTGAACTTTTTGCGAGGTGATATATCAGCATGCCCCCCGTATAAGACAAAATGACCATGAAAATCACGGAAGCAAAAAACCATTTCCAGTTGCCCATCTCCTGTCTCATGACCGTTATGGTGGGAGCACACGGTATGAAGATCATCAAAATAAAGAGAAAGGCAATGGCAGAAGGGTGACTTACCACTGTCGGTAAAACGTTCATTAATCCCCGTTCTCCGACATTATAAAGGACACCGAGTGTGGCAACGGCGTTCTCTTTCGCAACGATGGTCGATAAAAGAGCAACAAGCATCTTCCAGTCCAGCCCGAGGGGAGTTCCTATCGGCTCGAAAAGCCTTCCTACCCACGCAAGGAGACTCTTTTCGATCGCCCCGCCAGGTACGTTCGACATGATCCACAGTATAACGGAGAATATCAGGATCACAGTGCCGGCCTTTTTCACAAAGGTGATCGTTCTGCTCCATACAACAAAGAGAATGGTCTTGAAATCGGGCTTGTGATAGAGCGGCAATTCCATGATGAAAGGTACCAGCTCGTTTTTATAAAAGACCCTGCTGATTATCATACCTGCAAGACCAAGCAGGACAATATTCAATGTAACTAAAAACCACGAAACAACGAGGGCCTTCTCGGCAAAGACTGCCGCGGTAATAAAGGTTAATACTGCCAGCCTCCCTGTGCACGGTATGAAAGGTATCAGGAATATTGTGAGCAATCTGGCCTTTTTCGATTCAACGATACGGGTGCCCATGACAGCCGGCACATTACAGCCAAAACCGAGGCACATCGGCAGAAAACTCTTTCCATGAAGCCCGATAATGTGCATGAAACGGTCCATAACAAAAGCAGCACGCGCCATATACCCGATATTTTCGAGGAATGCCATGGAAAAGAAAAATATAACAAGAAGCGGCGTAAAGGTCAGCACCGACCCGGCGCCTCCAATAACACCATTCACCAGTATCCCGCGGACCCACCATGGTTCGTTTATGAGGCTCGTATCGATCCACCTGCCGAATATACTTGTAATTGTCTCAAAGAATCTTTGTAAAGGAAAACCTATCTTGAATGTTAATAAAAAGATGACTGCCAGTATTCCCAGAAGAACAGGGATACCCATAATGGGACGTGTAAGGATATGGTCTATCCTGTCTGTTATAAGCACCTGTCCCCGTTTAAAACGCGAAATAGCAGCCCTTGTTGTCTCCTCTATCCAGTCGTATCTTCCCCCCACTACAGCCCGGAGCGCATCCTCATGCTTAACGAGCAGCAATTGAACCTCATTCCATACCCCGGGTGGCACAATGCCTTTCACGGCATCGGATACCTCCGGATCGCCTTCCATGAGCTTGGTAGCTATCCAGATATCATTATAAGGTATTGGAACATGTTCTTTGATCATACCGAGCAGTTTAAAAAATATCTCCCTGTGGTCCGGCGACACCTCAGGCATCCTCGGCATATATTCCGATTTACCCTCGGCAAGCTGGATAATCCCGGCAACAAGCTCCCTAATGCCTTGATTCTTTATGGCAACCATCTGCACGACCGGTAAGTGCATCGATTCCTCGAGGGCATTGATGTCAACATACATACCCTGTCCTTCCGCCATATCCATCATATTCACCGCAACAATGACAGGTGATTTTAAAAGAAGCATCTCGGTGAGCAGATATAAACTCCTTTCCAGGGCAGAGGCATTGACGACAAGGACAACGACATCCGGATGTTCATGGATAATAAAATCCCGTGCAACCCTCTCTTCCTCGGAGAATGCGCTGAGACTATAAGTCCCCGGCAGATCGACCATCCTCAGCTCTATGCCGTTGGCGTTATAAAACCCCTCTTTCATCTCGACGGTCTTACCAGGCCAGTTTCCAACGTGCTGTGACAAACCGGTAAGGAGATTAAAAACAGTCGTTTTCCCTACATTGGGCTGACCGGCCAGGGCGATGAGAAAACTCTTTGACGGTTTCTTCTCTCCATCCTTACCCTGGGCCGCGCCTATCTTCTCAACAAGGATCTTGTCGGCCTGCCCTTTGCCAAGAGCAACTCTTGTATCGGATGCAAGAACGATAATCTGTCTCCCGCTGTTTCTCAAAACCCTGATCTTTATCCCGGGTATAATCCCCATCCCTGCGAGCCTGCTGGTCAGCCCCCTTCCGCCGGACAGGAGGTGCACCACGCCTTCCTCATTTTCTTCCAGAGATGTAACGGGGAATAATTCGTTGTCCATTCACAATACCTTTTATAGACTTCAGAATAACTGCCTGACTCTGTTTATACTATGCCCTCTACATAATTGTCAATCCAGGGTAAACCCGGATAATTCATTAGCACTTGTGTCGGGATGTCCTGTAGCAAACCGTCGTGAGGCGAGGAAGCTCGGTCTTTTGCGCAAGCAAAAGTTCCGAAGCGGAAACAGCGAGCGACATAAACCAGCCCACACCGTGGGTGAGAAGGGGTGGCTCCACGGACTTTGTTCGTGGAGGGGGCGACGTAAGCCCCGATAACAGCAAGCCGCTGGAGCGGAATGAGCGTGTTTGTGGGGACATTCCGATACAAGTGCTAAACCTAATGAAAAATCTGGGATAAATAGAGAACAAGGCGGGATTAATTTGTCTTTTCAAGGTGCTACAAGACGCTGTCCGGCACGATAGACATCAAGCAACGCTGTCGGATGGTCAAGGACTGCGCCTTTCCTGTCAACGCCCAGAAAACTCACTGTTTCATGTACGGGAATACTGACGGATCTGAAAAAGGCCTTTGCAGTTGCATCTCCGCACTGTATCCCGATATCTTTCTTCGTGCCGCCGACGAGGATCAACAGTCCCTTTCGACCATTCCGACCTTCCGGTATAGCCTTTTTTAAAAGATATTTTTCACACCAAAGGGCCTGGCATCTGTCGATCATGATCTTTGTCTGTGCAGAAAGACCAGAGAAAAAAATCGGGGAAGCGACCACAATCCTCTCTGCCTCCCTGATAGCGGTATAGATCTCCTTCATATCATCTTCAATAACACAAAGGCCTGTTTGTTCGCAGGCGCCACAGTTCTGGCAGGGCCTGATGTTCATATCATTCAATCTGAACGAAAGGATCGTATTCCCTGACCCCTGGATTGCCCCGAGCGTCTCTCCCAGTAAAATATCTGTGTTGCCATCGACCCTCGGGCTTCCATTAAATGCAACGACCTTCATAGATCCTCCTGAAATCAGCCAGGTATAAGAAGCAAAATTCAGTAAGTTTCGACAGTTTTTGCTTCAGCTATGA
>JAQTNJ010000265.1 GCA_028713955.1 Syntrophorhabdaceae bacterium | reverse complement strand
AGAATCTCGATATACGATATACTATATACGAAATACGAAATACGAAATACTATGGATTATAAGATGCTGAACATACCGCAAACGATAATGAGACCGGCGCGATACACGGGGAATGAGCCGGGGAGGGTTATGAAGGACCCCGGGGACGTGGATGTCCGTTTCGCGCTCTGCTACCCGGACGTATACGAGATCGGGATGTCATATTACGGTCATTTCCTGCTCTATGAGCTGGCGAACAGTGTCCCCGGCATATGGTGTGAAAGGTGTTTCGCCCCCTGGATTGATATGGACAGATATATCAGGGAAAACAGGTTGTCTCTCTGTACGCTGGAATCAGGGACGCCTCTTCATAAAATGGATTGTGTGGGTTTCTCTCTGACCTATGAGATGAATGTGACGAATGTGCTCAACATGCTGGATCTCGGCGGGATAAAGATCAGGTCAATCGAGAGGACAGGCGGCCCCGTCGTTATCGGCGGTGGACCCTTGATGCTGAACCCGAAACAGTATGAACGGTTTTTTGACCTCATCGTTGTGGGGGAGGCGGACGAGGTCCTGCTGAATATCCTTGCTGTCGCGAAGTCCTTAAAGGGGATGAAGCGGACACAACTGATCGAAGAACTGTCAGGACTTGAGGGCGTTTATTCACCGTTATTCCCGAAGGAGAGGATAAAACGGCTCTACGTGAAAGACCTTGACGGCACCCGTCACCCTGTAAGCCCCCCGATCCCCGTTGTCGGCAGCGTCCACAACAGGCTGAACGTGGAAATATCGAGAGGCTGTGGGAACGGCTGCAGGTTCTGCCTTGCCGGGTTCGGGTACAGGCCTTACAGGGAGAGGTCCGTTGAAAATGTCTGCAAGATTATTGACGAAGGGTTATGCAATACGGGATACGAAGAGGTATCCCTGCTTTCACTGAGTTCGGGGGATTACAACGGTCTTTTTGACGTCCTGGAGCATGTAAGGAACAATCACAGGGGGATATCGATATCACTGCCGTCCCTGAAGATCGGCAGCATAGGTGAGTACGAGATAGGTGCCATAGGCAGCGTGGCGCGAACCGGATTTACCTTTGCGCTTGAGGCGGCCACAGAGGAATTGCGCTGCAGGCTCAACAAAGATATTGACCTCGGGATGTTATTCAGGCAACTGCCTCTTCTGAAAAGATACGGCTGGAAAAGGATAAAACTCTATCTCATGCTCGGTTTCCCATGGGAGAAAGAAGAAGATTTCGCGAGTGTCAGGGAGATCCTCCTCCCTTTTAAAAAGGAAGGGATCGAGGTGAACCTCTCGGTTTCGCCTTTCGTCCCGAAGCCTCATACGCCTTTCCAGTGGCTGCCCATGGACGACGAGCGTGTCCTGCAGGAGAAGATGCGCCTGCTGAAAGGACTGCTCAAAGGGAAGGGCGTGAGGATAAAATACAGGGATATCAAGCTCAGCATGATCGAGGGGGTTTTGTCGAGAGGTGATGAGAGACTTTCAGGGCTCTTTGAATATCTCTTTCAGGAAGGCGCAAGGCTTGAGGCCTGGCGTGAATTTTTTAGTTTCGATACTTATGAACGCTGGTTTCAAGAGAACGGATTATCGATGGCAGATTATACCGGCGGGAGGAAACCGGATGCGTCATTACCCTGGGATTTTATTGATTCCGGCGTAAGCGACGCTTTTCTGAAGGATGAATACGGAAGGGCTATGGCGGGTGAGAAGAGTGTTGACTGCTACAGCGGCTGCGCGGGATGCGGGATAGGGTGCGCTACGGACAGAAGAGCAGGCCACTTGCAGCAGAGAGCTGAGAGCGAAGAGCGGAGAGTGAACAACGAAGATTTACTCCGAACTCCGAACGCCGAACAACGAACGACGGAATATGAACTTCGACCCCCGATCCCCGACCCCCGACCCCCGACCCCCGATCTTCAATCTTCAAAAAAGTTCACCTTCCGCTACGGGAAATACGGCGATTCACGTTATATCGGCCACATCGACACGATGAATATCCTTTTACGTATCTTCAGGGCGTCAGGGATCAGGATCAGGATGCACGGCAGGTATCACCCTCTCCCCAGGATAAAATTATCAGAGGCCCTGCCGGTCGGTATTGAAAGTATCTGCGAGTTTATCGAGGTGGAGACGGAAGAGGGTACGCAAATAGATCGGGCCTGTATTCAGGCGATGAACAGGTTATTGCCGAAAGGAATGAAGATTTACGAATCTGTTGAAGGCAGACTGGAAGAAATGGTAAAAGATTTTTCTTACATTTTGGTTGCAGAAGGGTATACTAACATGGAAGCTGCAAGATGGAAAGAACGCGGAAAAAGATCTTTTTTCATCTGGCAGGGCAAGGGTATCAAACAGCTATGGTTACAGGGGCAGTTTACAAGGATAGTAAAGACACCAACCAGGAGAATACATGGCATCTGAACTGATTATCAATGTGACGTTTAACGAGAAGAGGATCGCCTTTCTGGAAAATGGCGTTCTTATTGAGTTCTTTATTGAGAAGAAGGATAACAACAGCATGGTCGGGAGCATATACAAGGGCAAGGTCGTGAGGATCGTCCCGGGCATGGATGCAGCCTTTATTGATATAGGCCTCGAGAAATCTGCCTTCCTTTATGTCGGAGATATTATACTGGACAGGCTGATGTACGAAGAGTATGAGGGTTCGGGATTCACGGTGGAACTGGGGGAGAGGATTGAAGGCGTTCTGGAAGATGGCCAGGAACTGATCGTGCAGGTTTCAAGAGAACCGATAGGCCAGAAAGGGACACGGGTCACGTCAAAGATAACGTTGCCCGGAAGGCTCCTGGTATTGATGCCTGCCACTGACCATATCGGGGTATCGCGCCGGATTGAACAGGAAGACGAGCGGAAACGCCTTGCAGCGTTGCTGAAGGAGATATGCCCGAAAGGGTACGGCCTCATTGCAAGGACTGCATCCGAAGGCAAGACAAGCGATGAAATCGAAAGTGATCTGAGTTTTCTGAGAAGGATATGGGAGAGCATCCAGGAAAAGGCGAAAGACGTCAAGGCCCCCTCAATACTCCATCAGGATCTTGGTATTATTTTCAGGGTTATAAGGGACCTTCATTCCCACAACCTGAAGAAGATCATCGTCGACGATCCTTTCGTGTACAAAAATATAGAGGTCTTTATCAAGGAATATCTCCCCGAAGAGAGGTGCGAAGTTGAATACTTCGAAGAAAAGGACCCCATATTTGAAGTATTCGGTATCGAGATGGAGATCACAAAACTCCTGCAGAAAAAGATCTGGTTGAAATCAGGAGGCTATATTGTCCTTGATTATACCGAGGCGCTCACGGTTATCGATGTGAATACCGGGAGATATCTGGGTAAAAAAGACCTCGAAGATACCATACTCCGGACAAACCTCGAGGCAGTGAAAGAGATTGCCTATCAGATACGGTTGAGGAACATCGGCGGCATTATTATCGTTGATTTTATTGACATGGAGAGGAAAGAATCGCGCGAAACCGTTTTTCAGACCCTCGTTGATGTGTTGAAAAAGGACAGGATAAAGACCTTTGTCTATCCCATCAGCGAGATAGGCCTTGTGCAGATTACAAGAAAGAGAACGAGGCACAACATCACCAACCTTCTTACGGAGACATGTCCGAACTGCGATGGTTCAGGCTACATTAAATCACGGTATACCGTATGCTATGAGGTTTTAAGAGAGCTCCGGAGCGCCTGCAGGAAAGAAGAAGGCAGGATATTCAACATCTATCTCTCGCCCGAAGTAGCGAGCCTGCTCTATGAAGAAGAGAAAAGCTCAATAGAGCTGATCGAAAATACGTATAATACCAAGATTAATCTTATCGCAAACCCCGGTTTCAGTATCGATAAATTTCATGTGGAAGGGATATACTGACCATTTGATATGGAACATACCGCGCTATCCCCTGCCAAGGTTAATCTTTACCTGAAAGTCCTCTCGAAGAGACCTGACGGTTACCATAATATTGAAAGTATCGTTGACCCCATATCTATCTATGATGTGATACACATAACGGAGACCAATGACAGCG
>JAQTNJ010000264.1 GCA_028713955.1 Syntrophorhabdaceae bacterium | reverse complement strand
ACTGCCATAGGTAGAAGGGGTTTACATCCCGACCGAGTTTGCCGCTCTCTTCGATGATCGTTATACGGTAATCTCCCTGTCTTAAAAGGAAGATCGCTACACCGAGCCCTGCTCCGCTGCCGCCGATGATTGCCACCCTTTCCCCTGGTTTATGACCCTTTACCATAATGTCCGAAGGGGTAAGAAAAGATCCTTTCCCGATCACCGGGTATTGCCTGACCGTTGCACCCGTTGCGATAACGGCAACATCGAAAGACCCTTTTTGTATTGTATCGGGTGTACATTCTTCCCCCAGACGGATCCTGACCCCCAGTCTCCTGCATTCTGCCTCAAGCGTCCTGATGGGCCGTAGCAGCTCAACGGCGCCTTCGTCGACCATGGAGGCTAAACGGATATTCCCACCCGGAACATCGTCCTTTTCGAAAATAACCACTTCGTGGCCACGTTTCGCGGCTGTTACGCCGCATTGAAGCCCTGAAGGACCTGCCCCGATGATCGCAATCTTCTTTTCCCTGGAGGCCTTCTGAAACCCGTAGTAACCCCACTCCTGCTCTCTCTCGCGACCGACTGTGGGCCTGACAGTACACATAATAGGCTGGTGATAGTAAAGCCTCGAAAAACAGAGATTACACGCGATACAGGGTATGATCTCATCCTCACGCCTTTCCGCAACCTTTCTCGGTAATTCCGGATCGGCGATCATCGGGCGGCACATCTCCCAGAAATCGATCATGCCGCCGGTTATCGCCTTCTCGGGTATGTCAGGGGTAAACTGGCGGAAGGCCATCATGACAGGTATTGTGACATTCTTTTTGACCGCTTCAGCCACAGGCAGCCAGTATCCCATTGGGACATCCCTCGTAATAACAGATTGTGAGGATTCGTGCCATCCTATCGTAACACTGACATAATCGGCGCCTGCTTCTTCGGCGATACGGAAGCTTTCAATACTTTCTTCCATCGTATTTCCACCCCGGTCGTCAAGCAATTCATGGCCGCACAGCCTGATCCCAACGGGCATATTCCCTGTTTCAGCCTTGATGCCCTGAAGCACTTCGACCATCAGCCTGCACCTGTTCCTGATGTCGCCGCCGTATTCATCTTCACGCTTATTGGTATAACGGGATATGAAGGTCGAGAGAAGGTAGCCCACTATACCGGATATCTCTATCATATCAAAACCTGCTGCCCTTGCCCTTTTCGCCGCCTCTATATGATCCCGCAGCGAGGCCTTGATCTCCTCCTTCGTTATCTGCCGGGGCGGTTTGAAATACGAGAGTTTCTGAGACACCACCGAGGGCATAAGACAGTAATCCAGTTCAACCCCGCCTTCCCTGCCGCAATGAAGTATCTGAAGGCATGATAGGGCGCCGTTCTTTTTAATAATGTCGGCAATACGCGCCAATCCCGGGATAAAACGGTCATCCCATATCGCCATCATCCCCTTGAAACCTTTTCCCTCACCCTTTCGGTCAGGGTAAGCCCCCTGGGTGGTGACAATACCTGCCCCGCCTTTTGCCTGAGCCTCCATATACGCAACCTCCCGGTCACTGACAAAACCATCACTGAAGGGGAAATTGGTCTCTGTCGCAGCATATTTAATACGGTTTTTCGTTTCAAGACGGCCTATACGGCCCGGTGAAAAGATATGGGGATATTGTTCCATATGAATCCCTTACCTGAGATTTTTTGTATCAAACGTCCAGTGATGCTATATGCCAGATATTTTCGGCATATTCCCTGATAGCCCTGTCACTTGAAAATTTTCCCGACCGCGCAACATTCAGAACAGCCATTTTTATCCACCGGTCGTGCTCCCCATAGACCCTTGAGACCTCTTCCTGACAGCTTACATATGAGGCATAATCTGCCAGAACACAATAATGGTCACCATCGAGGAGACTATTCACCACAGGCTGAAAATACCCCTGGTTCTCAGGTGAGAAAAAACCGCTCGACAGTTGATTCATTGCCTGGGCAAGCTCTTTATTCTGCTCTATATATTGACGTGGGTTGTAACCCTGGCGCAATTGAATGATCTCCTCTGCGGTCAACCCGAAAAGAAAAAAGTTTTCCTGCCCTACCTCTTCACGTATCTCAACGTTTGCCCCGTCCAGGGTGCCTATTGTCAGCGCCCCGTTGAGCGTAAATTTCATATTACCCGTTCCGGACGCTTCGTAACCGGCAGTCGATATCTGTTCTGACAGATCAGCGGCAGGCATGATGAGCTGTGCGAGAGTCACACCGTAATTCGGGACAAAGACCACCTGCAGCTTATCCCTTACCTGTGGATGAGCCGATATAACCTCTGCCACGTTGTGAATCAGCTTGATAATAAGCTTGCACATGAGGTATCCCGGCGCAGATTTACCGGAGAACATGATGGTCCTTGGTACAAAATCTTCGTCCACCCTTCCCTCCCTGATCCTGTTGTAAAGGGTAATCGCGTGGAGGACGTTCAAGAGCTGGCGTTTATATTCGTGGAATCTTTTCACCTGGCAGTCAAGAAGAAATTGCGTGTTGAAGGACAGGTTAAATTCATTCTCAAGGACCTTCAGAAGCCTCACCTTGTTGCCTTCTTTTATCCCGGCAAAGCGTTTGCAAAACTCGCCATCTTCCGCAAAAGGCTCCAGTTTATTAAGCTCTTCAAGATCTTTTGTCCACCCATCACCTATCGTTTCGTTAATCAACTCAGAAAGTTCGGGGTTCGCTTCGAGAAGCCAGCGTCTGTGTGTAATGCCATTGGTAACGTTCTGGAACCGCTCCGGGAACATGAGATAAAAATCCGGGAAGACATTCGTTTTCAATAATTCCGAATGAAGTCTCGAAACACCATTCACGGTATGGCTTCCAACGATTGCAAGCCGGGCCATATGAACCGCCCTTTCCCCGTCCCCTGTTATTATAGCCATATTATTCCGTCTGCCAGGCTCATCGGGGAACCGCCGCGCGACCTGAATAAGAAATTTTCTATCTATCTCCTGAATTATCTGAAGATGGCGGGGGAGAAGATTACCCAGAAGCCCTTCGGACCATGTCTCGAGGGCTTCGGGGAGTATCGTGTGGTTGGTATAGGCAAAGGTCTTCGTCGTTATCTTCTGTGCGACATCCCATGATAACCCTTCTTCGTCTACGAGGATCCTCAAAAGTTCAGCAATCGCGATAGACGGGTGGGTATCATTGAGCTGCATGGCAACCTTTTCAGGCAGGGTATTATAGTTGAGATGAAACTTCTTGTAGCGCCTCATGATGTCACTGAGGGTAGCGGCAACAAAAAAATACTGTTGCTGCAGGCGTAATTCCTTTCCCGCGAGAGAAAGATCATTTGGATAGAGGACCTTTGAAATATTTTCGCTGTTATTCTTGTCTTCAACGGCTTTTATATAATCACCGCTATTGAAGTATTCAAAATTAAAGTCTCTCGTTGATTTTGCCGCCCATAGCCTGAGGGTATTCACAACCTCGTTGCAATATCCGGGGATCGGGTAATCATAGGCCATTGCCATGATCTCGTCAGTATCCACCCATTCTGTTTTACCGCCGGAATGGACCTCAACCCGCCCATGGAAATGGACCGGGTAGAGGAGCTCAGGCCTTGCAAATTCCCAGGGGTTCCCATACCTGAGCCAGTTATCGGGGGCTTCTGTCTGGTAGCCATCTTTTATTTTTTGGGTGAAAATACCATACTCGTAACGGATCCCGTATCCATAACAGGGGTATTGGAGAGTTGCCATAGAGTCAAGAAAACAAGCTGCCAGTCTTCCAAGGCCGCCATTCCCAAGTCCGGCATCCCACTCATACTCAAGGGCATCTTCAAGGCTTATGGCGAGGATATCCACGGCCTCTCTGTATTCGTCAACCAGTTTAAGATTAATGAGATAGTTTTTCAGAAGCCTTCCAAGAAGAAACTCCAGTGAAAGGTAATATAACCGCTTCGTATCCACCTTGTAATAGTACTGCTGTGTTTTTATCCATTTCTTTACAAGCTGCGTCCGTACGGAAAGAACAATAGCGTTATATTTATCCCGTTCCGTTGCCGAATACATATCCTTCGAGAGCGAATAGGTAAGATGATTAACAATTATTTGTCTATAGTCATGCTTTTCTAATGCCATAGAATAT
>JAQTNJ010000263.1 GCA_028713955.1 Syntrophorhabdaceae bacterium | reverse complement strand
TATCCGGACCTCGAGAATACCCTTGCCAGGGAATCGCCTACCGTCTGTATCCCCTGTCCTGCTTCGCCGCCGATCTTTATTGTATAGTCCAGACAACCTCCGATACACCATTATAAAATGGCCGAGGCAAAATTACAACAATCTAATTGCGATGCACAGCGAGAGACCCATGAGGCGTCAGGCAAGCAGAAGGGCAGTATTTCGTATATCGTATATCGTATATCGAGACTCCAAGAAAATCCGTTCGGTGTGAAACGTTCGGCGGAGAACCCCGTGAATCGTGAGTCGTAATTCGTAAAGGGAGAAAAACTGTACGGCACAGGAAGAGCGGGTTGTCATTGCGAGCGGAGCGTGGCAATCTCATCCCCTTTTCCATTCACGTCTCACGAATTACAAATTACGGGTTTTATCGATTCACGACATACGGGTTTATAATTTCACTGACAGTTGAAAGCCTGACGCCCTGCTTGTGAAAATATATTCAGTTTAAAGGATTTTATTGATATCTAATTAGTAGTATGTTAAAAAAAGAACAAGCGAGGTAGATATAATGAGCAATTTTTTAGACAAATTGTCAGTGAGAAGGATGGTCAAAGAAGATCTTGACTACATCGTTGATATCGATACGAAGGTACTTGGAGAATCAAGAAAGGATTACTGGGCCAACAAGATCATAAAACAGGCTGAATCGAGACCACCCGACGCATCGCTTGTTTCAGAGATAGACGGCAAGGTAGCAGGATTTATCCTCGGAGAAGTCAGCGGATGGGAATTCAAGGTCCCTAACAACATCGGCTGGATTGACACAATCGGCATAGATCCCGATTATCAAAACAGGGGCATCGCGAAGGTTCTTGCTGCCACCCTCGTTGCCAACCTGAAAAAATACGGCGTCGATACAATTTATACCCTTGTGAACTGGAATGACTGGGATCTTCTGCAATTCTTTCACGCCATGGGTTTCTCGCGGGGCGATATGATAAACCTCGTGCTAAAGGTATAACAGACCCCCTTCTTCGTTCTGTAATCTACCGGGATTAAAATTATTGTAAAGCAGCAGCCTTCTGAAGATCACCGTCAGACAGTTCATTGTTTCCTAATTTCCGGTATAACTCGGCACGATAAAGGTACGCATCCCGATCGATTCTGTATAGTCATTCTCTTTTTGACAGACAGGAACTATTGCTTTATACTGAATCAAACAAGGGGAGCGGGAATATTTGAAGGAAACAAGGTCATATCCGCAATCGGTTTTCCGGGCGCTTCAACAAAGTCCTTTTGAGAACATCCTGGATTCCAATATGTTCGCCGTTTACATCTCCCGGGAGCTGACCATCCCCCGCGTCCAGGACCCCCGCAGAACACAGAAACCCTATGACGGGATTTCCCGTCACCCCAGTTATGTCAGTTCTTCTTATATTAACCAGGTCTTTAATTATCTCGGATTCATTAAACGGACCCAGAACAGCAGCTATCAGCAATACCTTCCCGTGCTCTTTCACGAGCTTAATCACTTTCTGACTGTCATGGAGGATATTGTATACAACCTGAACATTGCGGCGCCTGTCGAGGTGTATGAAGAACAAAAAAAGGGGCTGGAGTGCTTCTTTAATGTGTACCGTACGCGTTCAGGCGGCAACTTAGAATGGATCAATGACGTATGGAGACACCAGAAGCTCTATCTGGAACGCATGGATATGCTCTTTGAAACACTCAAGCTAGGAGGCAGGATCTTTGATTTCAGTTCCGAACAACTGTACGAAAGGATATTTTCATTCTGCAGCCAGGCAATAGCCCGCAACAACCTTGACAAACCAAACAAAAACGACCTGGGACTCATTGCAAACAGCTGCGCAAAGTCAGCGCTCGAACAACAACCCAAGATCATCTGGTCAGGCGACAAGCATATGCTTGAAATGTTGAAATTGATCTACAACGATCCTCTTGTTCGTGATCAATTCCCGCAGATATATCTTTATTCCAGTTACGATCCCCGCGACCACGCACAATGGTTCCCGGCGTAACATCCGCTATCATCCGTTAGCGAACAGCTTTCAACGACAAAAACCCGTTTATAGTGTTCATTGAGTTTATTACGTTGTCTTTCTCGTAGGACGAGCATCGATGTCGGGCTCTTCTCCGCAAACACGCTGGATAAAGGCAGTGAATAGTGAACGGTGTACGGTTTAATTGCGAAGGAAGTGTCGAGCAAAATAGTAAATAGTAAAAAAAAGAAGCAATTCCTTTAAGGAGTTTATTTCTCTGCCCTCGGCTCTCCGCTCTCTGCTGCCTTTCTCTCACGACGTATCCGGGTTTATAATTGATTTTATTCACGATTATACTCTGTTTTTGTCAAAAAAAATTCTTGTCTTTTTTTCATCAGTGGGTATAGCATTGAATAAAAGACAAGTTGGTACATTAAATTATTACCCTTACAGATCAAAAGGAGATAACGAAAAATGTCAGGATGGTCAAATGTCGATGAGTATCAGAAGTTGTCAAAAGAACAGTTGATCGATTTGGTAAAGATGTATGGGCGATTCGCCCTGACACTGGATGGGCTCTGGTTTCTCGGCGTCGAGCGCATGGATGGGATAGACAGGGCGATTGAAGTGGATGAAGGGGTGTGGGGAGAATTCGGGAAAGGCGAGGCAAAGATCCTCAAAAAATTCTTGTCCATCGACCGCGTGTCTACGCTGGAAGGGATATGCAGGGCCTACCTGCTGACGTCCGTATTCAGCAACCTCGGGGGGCGGGCTGAGGTACGGGACGGGAGGTGCTATCTGTCCGTCACCGATTGCCATCCGCAGAAGGCACGGGTCAAAAAGGGTATGGGAGAATTTCCCTGCAAGACGGTTGGGATAAGGTATTTTGATGGTTTCTTTAAAGAACTGAACCCCGGTATACGGTATAAGTGCATTGTGTGTCCGCCGGATAAACATCCCGAAAAATTATGGTGCCAATGGGAAGTCTGGATAGACGAGGAGACAACGAAGTTATATGAATGAAGGCAATGCGGTATAGATGGTGCCTGCCAGCAATGAGAGATGCTTACTCTCACTAATCAGGCTTATAAGGTATTGAGAGTGCCCTTAAAAACTCTTTTTGAAATTTTTCTTCCAGTGCAAGTTCAATGTGGGTTACCATCCCCGCAATTCTGTCAGCCTCTTCCCGTTTCTCCCTGTTAATCAATGCAAGATATGCTCCGTGCCCTGCCGCATTTCCTACCATAGTAATGTTTTCCGGTTCACACCATGGAAAAAGACCGATTGCAAGTGCGCTCTCTTTGTCGATATGCATACCAAAGGCGCCGGATATTATTATCCTGTGTATGGCATCAATCTTGAGATGATTCATGAGCACCCTGCACCCACCATGTAGTGCAGCCTTTGCAAGCTGTACCTGTCGTATGTCTTTTTGCGTAAACACGATATCACTTCCTGTAGCTGATTCATGATGCCGGACCAACACAAATTCCATCGAGCCTGACCTTCCTCTCCTGAGCCGAGGCGTCTTCAGGGTTTTCTGAAAACTACCATTTGCCTTAATCACCCCTGTTTTAAAAAGATGGGCAACAGTGTCAATGATCCCGGAGCCACACACACCAGAAGGAAGAATTTCACATCTTCCTTGCTCGCTCGCCCATCCTTTATTTCCAATCACAACGTAATCGACTTCCAGGGTGTCCGGGTGGATACGTACCTTTTCTATGGCCCCTGGCGCAGCCCGCATGCCACAGGAGATATGTGCTCCCTCAAGGGCAGGGCCGGTGGCACAGGAACAGGAGAGCAGGGTCTCCCTGTTCCCAAGGACTACCTCACCGTTTGTCCCGATGTCTATGGTAAGAGACAGATCATTCCCGTTGTAAGGTTCCTCGGATATGAGGACTCCCACATTGTCGGCGCCAACAAAACCGGCCTCAACGGGAAGCACGTGGACATACGAGGAGGGGTTGATGAGCATGCCCAACTCGCGTGCCTTTATGTTGACGGATTCTTTTATCGATGGTTCAAAAGGCCAGAGTCCAAGACGGTCAGGGACTATTCCAAGAAAGATATGGTGCATCACAGTATTCCCCACAACCGTCATGTCAATGATCTGGTTAGGAGAACATCCGTTCCTCGTCACCATCTCATCTATCAAGGCGTTGA
>JAQTNJ010000262.1 GCA_028713955.1 Syntrophorhabdaceae bacterium | reverse complement strand
GGATAAATACCCTAATCGGCTCTTCCCCTTCTTCAGGTTCTCGAATAGGGAAGCCGTAATCATATTCCCCCTTTGAGATTTCTGTTGTAATGCCACTCTGGAGATCACGTTGCTTTCATATCCCATTGATTCACTAATGCCACCACTGATCTCCCCTATCTCCCTCTCGGATTCCCTAAGCAAATCCATCTGGCTTTTGATCTCATTGCTCTGGTCTTCAACCAAAATATTCTCATTTAAATGTTTGCCCCTTTTCAAAATAATCAAACTATCAGGACGCATTGCTTCTTGACGAAGGACAGCCATATCGTCTACAGCCCCTTCCTCTACGACAATCCTCTTTGCATTAAGTTTAGCCAGGGCAGTTGTCCTCCGTTTGTTAATCTCAATGTCCATGTCCCGAATTTGCCTTGGAACTCCATAGGGCTGATTAAAACGATTTGTATATCCAACAAACGTAGCAAAAGGGAACTCGTCATGCCCATGAGGGGTAGGCCCGTCCTCTAACAACACATCCCCAAGAAAATTAGTCACCCTCATTTTAGGCACATATCCTTTAACTACTTGCTGACACGCCCTAACGAGTTCCCCAATTTCAGTGTCCGGCCTCCCCTCAAGCTCAAAAGCTCTACCATCAGCAAATATGGCAAAGGTCAACTCCTTTCTAACGGTGTACCACATTTCAACTGGCATAACCCTCTTCCGCACTTTGTCAAACCACATTGCCCCATTAAAAGAGTTCCCGTCATTAGTGGCGGCAAATGGTCTCCAAATTGATCCTGTTTCGGCATAGGGATAAAACGGAGAGACAGCGGTAGATGGTGCTGTAAAATATGCCTCTTCAATTTCCCTCTTCTTCTCAGGATACGTGCCTACAAGGTCATGCAAATCTACCCACTTTTGAAGGAAGACATAACGAGTTGTGTCCACATCAAACCAGGGATCGCCATGATGATCCCACCACATATATTGCCAACTTCGTACTGCTAACTTAACAATTTCCTTCCTTGGGTCGGGGTTTTTCAGGACTTCAATACAACCAAAGCCAGGGATAACAGCCCCACGAAAAGCATCACTAATCTTAGAACGCCCTTCATTCTGATCAAGGACGAACTTGATACTTCCCGATGCTATCTGAGTTACATCAGTATCTTGAATCGTTCGCCCCTTCGCGGCAATATCTGTTTGCGATGCCATCTGCATGCCAAGAAGCATATTAACCGTGGGGAATGTTTTATTAATCGTTAAGGCATATACTCCAAGAACATCCTTTAGCTGTTGAACCTGATCTGGCGTCCATTGCACCCCGTCATACATTTCTTGATCGCGCCATTGATCAGCCCTATTATCAGCAAACGCCTCATAGCTATCCCCGACCCAACCAAGGAAGGTCTGAATGCCAGGATTAGTCTGAGAATCTCTCTCGACAGTCATAGCTATGTTCTCCTATCCTAAGATACTATGAGACTTACTTCTTGCCAATAATAAATATATACGGAGTTACACCTGCCGACCATCCCATCTGCTTGGTCGCAACAAAGGTTGTAGAAGAAGTGACTGTCGTGCCAGTCGAGGCTGTGTTTATTCCATAATAATTTGCATATCGTGGAAAAATCTTTGCCTTCCCGACATATATAGAGTTGCCACTGGTAGTCGCCAATTCGGATGTCGCAAATCCCGATGTTCCTGCCTGCATCACTCTTATCTTCCATATCGTAACGCCAGAACCAGCATTGGGCACCCACTCATAAGCCCACACCCCTGTAACACCAGTCGTGCCATGAGTAGAAACAGGCATAGGGCCATCAGCAAACCAATATGCCAATACTTCATTCACTTTGAACTGAGAAGGCATAAGAGTTACGCCGCCTTGGGTATAGAAGGCCGCGCTACCCGCCTTAAAACATGTCGTCCCCCCTTCTACTGTGCATCCACTTCCTGCTATCGTGGTTACAGGATCAAAAGTTGCGATGATAAGATCGTAAGGGCCAAGGGGAATTTTCTTAATAACCTTAACTGCCGCTTCAGATACCCCCGTTGCATTGTGAGCATTCTCCCAATGGTCTACTGCTGCCATCGCCATAGGGGTGAATAGAAAAAACACCAAAGCTGTGATTGCCAAAATTTTCTTCATCTCTCTGCCTCCTTAACAAATCAAAAGTGGATCGTTAGGTCGCCCAAGTTTATTTGCCTTTCCTCCCCCTTTAGGAGAGGCGCCCCTTATCTTCACAAGGACATACTGCAAAGCATCATGGAGATCAGCATATTTGTTCTTCACAGGATTCTCCGAATAAATCTCTTCCCCTGCTGCACTGCTAGTTATCCTTGGGTAGAAATAACCGCCTAAGAAACCGTTAATAATGCCAACACAATCGGGGTCAACCATAAAAGCAGGTTCCCCGCCCGCCACCATTTCCATCATCTGCTCGTCAACTGCGTTTACCCTTGCTTTAAAATTCTGCTCAGACTTCTCAAGGACTAAGCCAGGACATTCCTCCATCATCATCTCTGAGTTAGAGGTTAATCCCCCGCCTTTCTTACTAAATTGTGCCCAGCCAGCTGGGTCTGCATATTCTATCCACTCCGCGTTAGGGTAGAGTTTGTTACACTCTGCTATCACTCTTTTAGCAAACGAAGCCACATTTTCTCGCTCGCCCCAAAACTCTCTCATAACTTGAACTTGCCTTGCTGTCGGAGACTGGACTATAATTGCCCCAGGATGGAGACCCGTATTGTCCCAGCCACGATAAAGAATTTCCCCGTTCCAGACTAACTTGTTTACTGCTTCGTGAACCTTCCTGCTAAAGTTATTATAAACTAACTTCCCTTTGAGCCTTACCCCAGGTTGCCCCTTAATATATCTCGCAACCCAATCAGGTGCATAAGCATATGCTTCAGCCATTCTATCATAATAGCCAGGGATAAGATTCTCTTCGTTCTCCCTTTCAGGTTGCCAAAATCCCGCATGTCCCTTCAGTGGTTTCCTCTCAGGTTTAGGGCCAGGGACAGGAGTTTGCCAATTAAAAACCCAATACAGGTTCGACTCTGTGCTAGGGGGGTTGGAAATCTCTACCCCAAATTTCATTTGATAACGTTCCGGTTCCTCTTCTAAGTAATGCTGAATTTCTAGGTTCGTCAAACCCTGCAAATGGTGGAAGCGTTTCTTTAATCTAGAATACCAAACTTTCATGCTAGGACAACGACCAATCCTTTGCTTCAACATATTCTTAATATCAATGTGGACTTCATCTGCCTCATCAATCAGATACCACGTTAATTCATAGCCTCTAAATTTCTCAACATCTTCAGGACTATCGCAACTTCTAAACAGGACTTCAATCTCTAACGTAACGGGTTCTTGCTTGGCATCCATAGTTGTGTACTGCATCACATAAATTTTTTCGTTCTTATTATATGTGCCATAGATACTAGGCGGGAACCATTCAAAGAAAGTTTTCTGTGTTGAATCTATCAACATGGGATATGTATTTCTTAAGATAATACCCCTTGTTTTGTTGATTCCGTACCTATTCCATAACATCATCGGGATACGATAACCGACCTCGATAGTCGCCGCAGCTGTCTTGCCACTTCCAACAGGACCAACAATTGCTCTTATGCTCTCAGGACAAGCATGAAATTTCCTGATGGTTGGAAGACTCTTGTATGTGAAAGTCCTTTGGACATATAAAGGCTCTCCCGTTACAGGGTGAAAGTAATTCTCCTGTTGTCCTTCAGTCTCTTCTTCATACTCTATTCGCCTTAAAACATTTCGCTTCATAAAATCTCTGCCTTAAAAGTCCAGAATGGGAGTTGAATCTCTTCAGAAGGTTTCAAGATTTTGCCATCCAATACAAGTTTCACAAAAGGGTCAGGCAAAAAACTTTCAATCACCGACCTTGGAACAGCATTTACAATCCCATGTTGTGAAATCTCTGAGCATATCCAATCTCTAGGGTCAACACTTGGGCGCGTTATAGCAAACTTAATTAATGTACCATAACCATAACGCTCGCCGATATGCTCTTTAATACTATCTGTTATATCGTCTCTATATTTATCAAGCTCTGGAACCAACTGATGCCAATACACCTTCCCATCAAAGTCGCTTAGCCTTCTTGACAAAAGACGGGCATTTACTTCTCCATCATAAGCTTCAATAATCTGATTCCTAAGAGCCAACTTGTCTTCCAGGGTGTCCACAAATACCGTGGCAACATGGTTAGGGTTTATCCCTTTTA
>JAQTNJ010000261.1 GCA_028713955.1 Syntrophorhabdaceae bacterium | reverse complement strand
GCGCGCTCGCAAGGGGCAATATTGAACTGCCGGGTGGATCGATTGAGGGAGATACAAAGGAATACACGGTAAAGGTCAAGGGTGAATTTCCAACCATCCAGGACTTTAATAATCTCATCGTAGGTTACAGCAAAGGGGCTGCTGTCAGGATTAAAGATGTGGGACGTGCCGAAGACGGCATGGAGGAAAAACGGACGATTGCGCGTTTCAACGGGATAAACTCTGTGAACCTTGGCATCCAGAAACAGTCAGGCACAAACACCGTTGAAGTTGTAAACCGGGTCAAACAGGAGCTCAAGACGATAAGGAAGACGTTGCCTGCGGGGATGAACCTCGCAGTAGCTTTTGACCAGTCAGACTTTATAAAACGGTCTATTAATGATGTCCAGCACCACCTTATCTACGGAGGCATGTTTGCGATCTTTGCGGTCCTGATCTTTTTAAGAAATATTAGAACAACTTTGATAAGCGCTTTAGCCATACCGACTTCCGTCATCTCGACCTTTGCCATAATGAATATCTTTGGCTTTACATTCAATAATATGTCTATGCTTGCCCTCTCACTTTCGATCGGCATTCTCATCGATGATGCGATTATCGTCATAGAGAATATTCACAGACACATCGAAGATGGTATGACCCCACGGGAGGCTTCGTTTTTTGCGACATCGGAGATAGGGCTTGCGGTTTCGGCAACAACACTTGCAATAATAGTAATATTTATCCCTGTTGCGTTTATGAAAGGGATAATAGGAAGGTTTTTCTTTCAGTTTGGCCTTACCGTTGTATTTGCCGTAATGGTTTCATGGTTTGTTTCGTTCACCCTTACGCCAATGATGTCGTCATTATTTCTGAAAAAGCGTGAAGATCCGGAGGTTAATAAAACCGGTGAAAATAACCCCGGGTCTTTTTGCAGCAGATTAACCCGCCACCATTATCTGAAAAAGATATCCGATATGCTTGAAAGGGAATATGAAAGGTTAGAGGGACAATACAGGACAATCCTTGCGTTTGCCCTCAACCACAGGAAGATGGTGCTGAGTATTGCTATTATTACATTTGTCCTCAGCCTTTCCCTGACAAAGTTTATAGGCAAGGAATTTGCTCCTTCAGAAGATCAGAGCAGGTTTGTCGTCAGACTGCAGACCCCTGTTGATTATTCGGTCGAGGAAGTCGACCGTATGTGCAGGCGTGTTGAGGAAATAGTGAGAAAAGTCCCTGAAGTAACTACAATCCTTTATTCACAGGGCGGCGGCGCAACGAGGGAACTCAACAGGGCAAATCTGATGATTAATCTGAAGCCAAAGTCTCAAAGAAAAAAGAACCAGGAACAGATCAAGACGGAGATAAGAAGATTATTGAAAGGCGTACCCGGACTCAGGGCCTCCGTTGAGAATGTGTCCATGATCGGAGGGGGGCAGAGACAGACAGCGATTCAATACAGCATAAGAGGCCTGGATCTTCAGAATCTCCAAATATATACACGTGATATTGTGAAACAGTTTTCAAAACTTCCAGGTATTGTTGATCTCGATACCTCCCTTGAAACGGGCAAGCCCGAAGTACGTGTATTGATAGACAGGGATAAAGCGGCCGACCTTGGTGTAGATATTGCGACAGTTGCCGAGACAGTTAATTTTCTCATAGGCGGGGAGGTTGATGTCACCAAGTTCAAGGATGAGGCAAAGGGCAGGCGCTATGATGTCAGGGCACGATTGATACCCGGGGACAGGGTGAACCCTGATGATATCGGGAAGGTATACGTAAGGGCGAAAGATGGAAGGCTTGTGCAGCTTGCGAATATTACCAGCTTTCAGGAAGGCGGAGGATCGAGTATCATCAACAGGGTCGACAGGCAGAGGGCCATCACGGTTTTCGCGAACCTCGAGAAGACACCTCTCGGTCAGGCCAAGGATGAACTCGACAGGATATCGGCGAATGTCCTTCCTTCGGGCTATTCAGGACGGTATAAGGGCCAGGCGGATATAATGACAGAGGCTTTTGGTTACTTGATGTTTGCCATGATGCTCGGTATAATAATGGCATATATGGTCCTTGCTGCACAATTCGAAAGCTTTGTTCATCCCTTTACCGTTCTGCTTTCTTTGCCATTTTCCTTTATCGGGGCCTTTGGAGCCCTTCTGATCTTCGGCAAAACGTTAAATATTTTCAGTTTTATAGGGCTTATCCTCCTTATGGGTCTCGTAAAGAAGAACGCCATCCTGCTCGTTGATTATACAAACGTGCTGAGAGAAAGAGGTATGTCAAGAAAGGATGCGCTCTTGCAGGCTGGCCCCGTGAGACTCCGGCCCATACTCATGACGACTTTCGCGATGATAATGGGTATGATGCCTATAGCCATCGGGATAGGGGAGGGCGCTGAAACCCGTTCGCCAATGGCGCTTGCAACGATAGGCGGTCTCCTGACCTCGCTGCTTCTCACGCTTGTTGTCGTTCCGGTGGCATATGACCTTTTCGACGAGCTGCAGGGGAGGTTCTTTAAGAGAACAGTTAAGAGTTCGGAATTCGGGGCTCAGAGTGAAAAGGAGTAAAATTTATCAAAGCCTGCCCAGGATCGCAAGCCCGATACTCCGAACCACACTGGAGGTGCGATATGAAAATGCTTGTCGTTGTGTATAGCGATTCTGTCGATGAGGCTGCCTTGATTGCCTTTAAAAAGGCTGAAATAAAAGGATACACGAAGTGGAAAGAGGCTTACGGTGAAGGGACTGAGACAGAGCCTAAACTTGGAACTCATTACTGGCCGGGCAAGAACAATGTCCTTGCCGTTGTCGTTGAAGATGAGAGGGTCCCGGTAATCAGGGAGGTCATAGAAAAACTTAAGCAGGAGCATCCAAAAGGAGGGATAAAAACATTCATTCTGCAGGTCGAAGATACGATCTGAACGATAGATATAAGTTATGACCCTCTTTCTGATCACTTTCCTCTTTCTTTACGGTACCCTGCATTTTTATGTATTTGTAAAGCTGCAATCTGCCTTTCATCTTAGATTTGTTCCTAACATCTTCATCATAATCTTCATGGCGATAATGACCCTTGCCCCTTTTGCGGTGCGCCTCGCGGAAAGGGCAGGCCATGAATCGTTTGCGCGCTTCATGGCCTATGCGGGATATACCTGGATGGGCATTATTTTTCTCTTTTTCTCTTTGTCGGTCTGCATCGACATCCTACGTATGGTAATCCATTTTTCCGGTTACATATTGAAGAGAGATCTTTCTTACCTCACATCGGCTTACCGGTTATTTTTCATAATACCCATGATATATGCGCTGCTCGCATCGGCATACGGTTACCGGGAGGCAAAGAATATTACCGTTGAAAAAATAGTCATAAAGTCACCAAAGATTTCGGAATCTGTTGGAAAGGTTACGATCGCGCAGATTTCAGATATACACCTTGGCCTTATCGTAAGGGAGGAAAGATTAAGGCTCATAACGGATGCGGTTAAAAAGGCAAACCCTGATATACTTGTCTCTACCGGCGATCTCGTAGACGGACAGATAGACAGACTGAACGGACTCATAGGAATGCTGGATGAGATAAAACCCCGTTACGGAAAGTTTGCCATAACGGGTAATCACGAATTCTACGCAGGCATAAAAAAATCCCTCGATTTTACGCAAAAGGCAGGATTCAGGATGTTAAGAGGAGAGGGGATAACCATCGGAGGGGTTATCAATATTGTCGGTGTTGACGATATCGCCGGCCTGCCTTTTAACTATGTTGAAATCCCGGAAAGGATACTGCTTTCGAAGTTTCCGCAAAACCTTTTCAAGATTCTCCTGAAGCACCGGCCTGTCGTTGAAGGAAGTGCGGCAGGATTGTTCGATCTGCAGCTCTCAGGTCATACCCATAAGGGTCAGATATTCCCTTTCAGGTTTGTGACAAAATTATTTTTTCCCTTGTACACGGGATATCACAGCTTGCCACGGGGGTCAAAACTCTATGTCAACAGGGGTTCCGGAACATGGGGCCCTCCTATCCGTTTTCTGGCATCTCCTGAAGTAACGGTTATTGAACTGCTGTATTCTGCTGATAAGAACTAAAAACCCTAAAAACAGGCAATCTACAGTAAATGAAGGACAATTTCCATGATGACCTGCCCCCCCCCCAAAGCTGGTCCATACAAAATGTTAGTTTTCTGGCAAAATAGACAAGGAGGATTTTGTCATGAAGACATCGAAGTTCACAGAAGAACAGATCGCCTTTACACTCAAGCAAGCTGAACTGGGGACACCGGTGAAGGAGGTAATCAGGAAGGTGGGCATC
>JAQTNJ010000260.1 GCA_028713955.1 Syntrophorhabdaceae bacterium | reverse complement strand
TGGGCGGGATATCCTTTATGATGAATTCGGGCAGACCTTCTTTGGAAATCCTGCTTACAGGCCCCATGACAACGCCGTTGCCGTGTGTAAAGACAAACTTCTCGTTGATCCATGACTTGCTGGGGAGGTCATTATAGGAGAGTTCCCTGGCAGAGAGCATCACCTGCCTGTACTGCCCGTTAATGGTGTACCGGTCGCTGTCGATGTCACTGAACCGGTAATAGGTCCTGATCTGCTGGAGCTGGCTGTATGTCTTCAGGAGGGGCGCTTCATCCCAGAGTCGTATATTCTTTATCGTTGTGTCGTTCTTTTGTAGGTCCTTTGCCGTAAGGTTGAAGGACACATCAAAAGGCAACATCTGCACGTTCTGGAGGTTATAACCGTACCTCGTAAGCGCGATATGATGTTTGATGAAGGGCTCTTCGATCGCCTGTTCGTTCGGTGCCACCTTGAAACTCTGGAGGAGACCCGGGTAGATCGCCACCCCGAGGAAGTACACCGCAATGAGGCCGATCACCGGGTAGACGGCGATGCGCCATTTCTCCTTCAGGAGGGCATAGGAAACCACCATGCCTCCGATGACCATCAGGGGGATCAGCAACCCCAGCACAATGAGCCGCGCGTTCACATCGGCGTAACCAGCGCCGGTGATTATGGTATGGGGAGAATAGAGCGTCTCAAACCTGTCGAGATAAAACCCGAAGGCCAACTTTACGAAGAACAGAAAGAGAAGGAGGGTCAGGTGCTCCTTTGCGTGCTTCACAAAAGAGACCCTGTTGCCGAGCACAAGGAAGCCGCCCCGGGCGGCATATCCTGCTGCTACCGCAAGGATAGTGATGAAAAGGAGAAAACCCGCATACCCGCTCAGCGATTCATAGAGGGGAAGCTTGAAGAGATAGAAGCTGAGGTCCTTGCCGAATATCGGGTCCATTGTCCCCGTATTCACGCTATTGAAAAAGGCGAGTACCTGCGCCCAGAGGCTGCTTCCCCACAGTGCGCTTAATATCCCGCCGAAGACGGCTACGAACAGACCGAGGAGTTTGAATATTTTGTTAAATTTACCGGGATCAAGGGGCACCCTCATCTGACCCATGAACAGTATGTCGATAGGGGGCACCTTGATCGCGGACGCGGCAAGGACATTGGCGGCAAGAAAGAAAAAGAAGATAAGACCAAAGGCAAGACCTGTCAGTACCTCTGCGGACAGGACCTTCGTGAATATCCCCTCATAGGCAACCTCCCGGAAGAAGAGCCAGTCAACGTATACCCCGGTCAATTTAGACGCAGAGAACAGGAAGATTATGATAATAGCCAGCAGGGCCAGTCTGCCTAACCTGAATGTCACATTACACCTCCTTTATGGATATACAAAACAGTATACCAGATATTGCATGCACTTTGTATCCTCTTTCATGATTATTTCCAGACACGCGGCGCTGCATTGGAGCAAGATTCCTCCTGCACCCTCCGTCTTTGCCTTTCCTGACTTAGGTTTGCTGCTGATCTTTAAAAACCTTGACAGTCTCTCAAATTTGCAGGAAAATTAAAAGAAAAAAGGTGGAAGAATGAGAAAGGCCATTCCATTACTGAACATTATTTTTACAACAATATTCCTTTCCATTATAGCCCTTATGATCTTTCCCTTTGACCGGAAGGGAGAGGGAACAAACAGGCTTGGCAGGGTCTGGGCAAAGATCCATCTCAAGGCATGCGGTATCCGGGTTGTAATGGAGGGGGCCGAGAACATCACTGAACCCCCTTATGTAATTATGTGCAACCATCAAAGCGTGCTTGATATATTCGCGCTTCTTTCGTCACTCCCCTTATCTTTCAAATGGATAGCGAAGAAGGAACTCTTTGTTGTGCCTTTTTTGGGGTGGGCGCTTAAGGCCGGAAAAAATATCAGCATTGACAGACAAAACCCGCGGAAGGCCTTGAAGGCAATGCATGAGGCGGCACACAGGATACAAGAGGGCATGAATATCGTTATATTTCCCGAAGGGACCTGGAGCACTAATGGTACTCTCCTGCCCTTTAAAAAAGGAGGGTTCTCGCTTGCACTCCGCACAAAGGTACCGATAATACCGATAGGCATCCGGGGAACAGGTCAATTGCAGCCTGAAGGCTGTTCTGTTCCAAAAGGAAAAGGATTGATACAGATAAAGATCGGCCAACCGGTACGCGTGACAGAGGAAGAAAGGACCGCCAAAAACAAGTTGATGCTTGAGGTAAGGTCCCACATTGAAAAACTCATAGATCCCGACGGGCAAACTCAGGAGATAGCTCGTAGCTGACAGCGAAACACCCGTGAGGCGTGAATCGTAAGTCGTAAGGGGTGAGGGGGAGAAGCAGCAGGGAGCGGAGAGCTAAGAGCCGAGAGAGAAGGACAAAATCTGTTCTATGTTCAGCGTTCAAGGCTTTTTATTTTGTTGTCATTGCGAGGAGCGAAGTGACGTGGCAATCTCAACAGCGGCAACCTCTTCACGTTTTGATATTTGAACGTTTTGATTTGTTTAGTGCTTCGATATTAGAATTTAGAGTTTCAAAAGCTGATAGCTGGCTGCTGAAAGCTGTCAGAGGGGGCGACCGGGTACCCACGAAGTGGGTGTCCCAATCAAGGAGAAAGACATTGAAAGAAGAGATCGAAGATGCAATAAAGGGATTTGTCAGCACGTCATCATCAAACCGGCTGAAAGATTCTGATGAAAAATATTTTACTGAACCGATAATCGGATACGCGGACATTCATGATCCGCTCTTCACAGAATATAAAAGAATCATCGACGATTTGCATCTCACCCCCGTGGAATTCCTTGAGGCTGAATACGGGGAGTCATGCCCCCGGAACGGCACTGTCATATGCTGGATCCTGCCGGTCAGCATGGGTATCCGGAGGAGCAACAGAAAGGGGAAAAAGCTCCCCTCCCCCGGGTGGTCACATATGCGCTGTTTCGGCGAAGTCTTTAACGATGCATTAAGAAAATATATCGTCGCCCTGCTCAACAGCAGGGGATACCGAACCCTGTCCCCGGTTTTGACAACACAGTGGAAACGTATTGTATCGCCGGAGGCCGGCCATGCCTCAACGTGGTCTGAACGACACGCCGCGTATGCAGCAGGGCTGGGGACGTTCAGTTTAAGCGACGGACTCATTACCCGGAAGGGGATCGCCCATCGCATCGGGTCCGTTATAACCGAACTTGTCCTCGAACCGACGGCAAGACCATATCAAGGCGTTTACGATTACTGCCTTAAATACAATGCAAATACCTGCGGCGCCTGCATCAAGCGCTGTCCCGCGGGGGCAATCACTGAAGAGGGTCACAACAAGGAGATCTGTTCTCAGTACATGCATCAGGTAATAAGTCCGAAGGTGAATGAAGAATACGGTGTCACAATATCAGGATGCGGGCTCTGCCAGACAAAGGTCCCCTGCGAGAGCAAGATACCGGTTACTTCCCCAGCCTCTTCTTGATACTGTCTGCCAGCCCTCTGATCCCGCTCCCTACTGATTTTGCTCCCTCGGATCCGAGGTTGACCGCTGATCCGCCGATATCCTTTACCGATAAACCAAGCTTTTCCGCGAGACCTGAAGAAAACCTCGCGCTGAAACTCTCCGCAAGACTGAACTTCGGGTTATCGAGAGACCCTTCAACAACAAACTTCACGGGGATCTCGTTATTGCTGTTCTTCATGAAGGCAACCACCAGGGACAGGGGCACACCGAGGAACCTGGAACCCGTGCCGGAACCGCTCTCGAATTCAAGGTCCTTGAGAACAACATTGCCGGGCGCATGGATCATACGTGAGGCGATCTTCACATCCATATCGAGGTCAAGAAACCCCTTTGTCACATTTACGCTGCCCTCTTTTTGGAAATACGGCTTCATTATCGTAATATCGAGCTTCCTGGTCTCCACCCTGGAATCCGCGTCCTGTGTTTTCAGTTTTACCTTGCCTTTACTCATCAGGGTACCGGTGCTCATATTGCCGGGGATGTCTGCTTTCAGGGTATAGGGTGTGAAATCTTTACCCAGGGGGATGGCGATATCCTTCGCGTCAAGCTGGATATTGCGCAGTTTTGTCAGTATGGGTGTTTTGGCCGTTTTTCTGTCAAGGTAATCGATGGAGCCGTTTCGGACTTCCACTTTTTTGATAAAAACAGGCGGGGATTCCTTTGCTCCTTTCTTTTCCTTTTCGTTTTTCTCTTTCTCTACCGGCAGCGCAGGCATGATCACGTTGCCCTGCCTGTCAACCTCAATCAAAATATAGAGGTCTTTCAGGAGAACGCTGGAGATAACGTATTCGT
>JAQTNJ010000259.1 GCA_028713955.1 Syntrophorhabdaceae bacterium | reverse complement strand
TTCTGAAACAAATTTTTCAGCTACATGGTCAATTATACCGGCAGTTGCGTCATCGAGGAGATGAGCCGCCTCATTACACCAGTTGTTCCATATTCTTCCCAACATCAAACAGACCGCATTATTTGTTGCAATTGCAACTTTCCCTGTCATGGCAAAGATCCATGAGAGATAATCCAGTACCTCCTGGTTAAGCCTTTCCCAGGAAACCACCTCTACGGGTATGCTTCGCCAGGCGGGCGCAAAGAAATGTGTCACTGTTGCCCTTGCAGGGTTTTTCATTTCTGTAAAAATTTGGTCAGGAGGGAATAAACCGGTATTTGATGTAATAATGGCAGCAGCACCGACGATCTCTTCGACCCTGGAAAACACCTCCTTTTTCAGTGAGATATCTTCTGCCAGCGTTTCGATAACCAGATCGGCATCCTTTATTTGATGGTAGTCGGTTGTATAGGTAATGTTGCCCAGGATCTTTTGACCTTGTTCCTCCTTGACCTTCTTCTTGTCTATAGAACTTTTTACATAATCGAAAAACTGCCTCTCCGCTCTTTTCAATATTTCTTCCCCGGCGTCTACAAGGATAAGCTTCATATCCGGGAGGGAGCTTTTGAGGTAATATCCTATATCAACGCCGGTAATTCCGGCCCCGATAACCGCCACTTCCCCGGGAAGAGGTCTTGCAGGTTTCAACAATAGTGGGTTCACCGCAGATTTGTAGAGTTTTCTTTTCATGTCCATATTCAATCTCCTGCATAATGATGCTTTATCTTTGCGACTCAAACCTTGGTTTTCAATACCACCTCTGGTTTGTTATAAAGCACGTCTTATTTGTATAAAGGATCACATTATTCTACATTTCTATGTATTAATATGCTCGTAATGTATCTAATATCTGTCGACAGTATACAATTATGATAAAATTTGTCAAGGGAAAATCATAAAAAAAATATTATATGACAATTGTCTATAATAACAATATATTATGAAACAATGAAGGAGAACGTATCTGGTTGAAATTGCAATGCACGATCAATGATATTTTTTTATTTTGTAGAAAAAAACACCTTTTTTTTGCTTGACATTTTTGTTTATCTTTGTATACTGTCGACATATATTAGAAAAGATTATGGATAATAGATAATGAGCCACACACAAGAGCCTTTTCAGCCTGCATTACTTTTACATGATCAGATATTTCAGCACTTACGGGAACAAATAATTAAAGGACAACTCGAAGAAGGCAAAAGGCTGAACGAAGTAAATTTACAGAAAATGTTCAAGACAAGCCGTACGCCTATTCGCGAAGCATTTCGCCGTCTCGAGGCAGAAGGTTTTGTAGAATTTTTACCCCGGAAGGGGGCTTTTGTCCGGTCTATTTCAGTGGAAAACCTGAGAGAAGCTACCGAAGTCAGGGCTGCAATCGAGGGGTTGGCTATAAGGCTGGCCATGCGTAATGTTACCCCTGACCACCTTGGTGTGCTGGCGCAACTCCTTGACGATATGGACGAGGCATTCAAAAGACGTAATATTGAGCGATATACCGCCCTTCACTACCGCTTCCACAAGTACATTGTAGAAATGAGCCAGAACCAGATTCTTATGCGTCTCTATGTGAGCATAACAGAACCATTTGTGACCAACCGTCTCACCTATAAGTACTTTGCCAAATTGCCGCGCTACAAAAAAGTTGATCATCGTAAGATATATGAGCTCCTTGCGTCAGGTAAAGCGTCAAAGGCAGACCGTTTGATCGAGCAACACATTATGGCGATCCAGAATTCCATTGAATCGCCTCCAGGAAAAAAGATGAGGAAGAAATAAACTTCCTGCAAAGAGCAATACACCCGTAAGGCAAAAGACGAAATTTGTTCAACGTTCGCGGTTCAAGTTACTTATTGTCATCGTGAGCATGTGACCCCCATGGTGAGTATGTTTGTTATCAATAAAAAACTTGTTTTTGGTAATGTGATCGGGCAAATTTCTCAGGAGGAGCGAAGCGACGTGGCGAACCAAGGGTATAAATCTATTGAATGAGATTGCCGCGCTCCGCTCGTAATGACACTGCGCCGCACTTCGGTCGCAATGACAAAACGTCGCTCCCGCCGTAGTGGAAAGAGAAGATTTATTTCTGAAAATTAGCTTGACATGGAAAGGGCGCTTTGCTAATATTAGCCTTGTTAATAGTTTCACAATATCGTAAGGAAAGGAGAGAAAAACTATGGATTTCAAGATTTCTGATGAACTCGAATCAATGCGCAAAATGGCGTACGACTTTGCAGTGAAGAATATCAAGCCTACCATGGAAGAAGACGAGAAGGAACACAAGTATCGTCCGGAGATCCTGAAGAAGATGGGCGACCAGGGTATGTTTGGATGCCTCGCACCTGAACAGTACGGCGGACTCGGACTTGAGGAAGGCAACATGGCCGCGACACTTATGGCAATGGAATTTGCAAGGGTAAGTCCTTCCTGGGGTCTTCCCTTTAACCTCCAGATGAATGGCCCCCAGAATGTTTTACTGCGGTATGGAAGCGATGCGCTGAAGGAACAGTTCCTTCCCGGATTGATTGCAGGGACAAGCGGCGGTTGTTTTGCCATTACAGAGCCAAACTCCGGTTCAGATGTTGCCAGCATGAAAACTACCGCGTTAGAAGTCGATGATGGTTTTATCCTCAACGGTACCAAGACATGGATATCCGGCGTACCCTATTGCGGATGCGGGGTCGTATATGCCATGACAGACAAGGCGGCAAAACACAAAGGTATGTCAGCGTTTTTTATCGACTTTAATACACCTGGTATTGTCCAGAGGGCTATTACCTCGAAACTCGGCCTGTTCTGTGCTCCAACTGGCGAGATATTCTTTGAAGAAGCGAAGATTCCGAAAAGTGCCCTCGTCGGGAAGCTTGGTCAGGGATTTGCTATTTGTATGACCATGCTCAATTTCACCAGATTAAGCTCTGCCGCACGGGCCGTTGGTGTAGCCCAGAGTTGTATCGAAGAAGCGTGTAAATACGCGAACGAGAGGGAACAGTTCGATCAGCCTATCGGAAAGTTCCAGATGGTTCAGGAACAGATCGGGAGAATGTCCGTGGAACACGAGGCAGCAAAGCTTCTGCTTCTCAGGGCAGCATGGCAGAAAGATCAGGGAGTTAACAATACTCTCGAAACCTCGATGGCAAAATACTACTGTGCGGAGTCGGCAAATTTCTGCGCCTCTGAGGCAGTGAAGATATTCGGTTCATACGGCTTCTCATCTGAATATCCCGTTGAAAGATTCCTGAGGGATGCGAAGTCTTACCAGATCGTTGAAGGGACCTCAAACGTCCAGAAGATGATCATCGCTCAGTTTGCACTGGGTTATAGAAAAGCGTAAACAGTAAATCTTAAGGAGGTCTTTATGGCTACAGAAGTTACCGTTCCAATGGTTGGGAAAATAGTAGGAGTGAATGTGAAGGTCGGCGATAAGGTTGCGGAAGACGATCAGATCGCAACGCTTGAAGCAATGAAGATGGAGATGCCGATTGTTTCACCGGCGGCTGGTGTAATTAAAGAGATTAAGGTTGCTGTAGGGCAGGAAGTAGAAGCAGACGCAGTCCTTGCTATTATTGAGTAAAGGAGTGGTGAAGAAATGTTAGTTGCCGGAATAGACATTGGTTCCATTACAACTGAAGCCCTTCTTTTTGACAAGGAGAAGGGAATAGTTGGATATGACATTTTGCAGACCGGTGCTGATTCAAAGAAGACTGCTGAGATGGCGCTTGATAAGGTCCTTGCATATCCCGGCAAGAATATCTCTGATGTGTCATATATCGTTGCAACCGGTTGTGGAAGAAAAAGGGCATCCTTCGCCAAACAGGCAGTTACAGAGATTACCTGCATCGCAAGAGGCGTTCATTACCTTTTTCCTGAAGCGCGGACGATAATTGATATCGGCGGCCAGGATACAAAGGTAATAAGGGTCGATGGAAAGGGCCGTGTCGTTGAATTTGAGATGAATGACAAGTGCGCAGCAGGCACAGGAAGGTTCATTGAAGTCATGGCAAAAGCCCTGAACGTTGAACTCGACAGGATTGGCGATAGCTCTCTGAAACATAAGAAGGAAGTTACGATCAGCAGCATCTGTACTGTATTTGCGGAGTCAGAGGTCATATCCCTGGTCAGCGAAGGGGAAGAACTGGAAGATATCCTGTATGGTATTCACAAGGCTATCGCAGACAGGACTATGGGTCTTATCAGCAGAATTGGCGGAGCTGAGAAAGAGGTCATTATGACAGGCGGGGTTGCAAAGAATATCGGTGTCGTGAAGGCCCTTGAA
>JAQTNJ010000258.1:1364-4318 GCA_028713955.1 Syntrophorhabdaceae bacterium | reverse complement strand
GCGTCAAGCTCCCCGTTTTTTTCATAGCTTACCCCGAGGTTGATATGCTCTTCCGGGGTCAGCGGGTCGCGGAGCACGATAATCCTCGGCAGGCTGCATGAGCTTAAAAATACCGCCAGGAGCACTACGATGACGGCTGTATGCGCAGTGACCAGTAACCTGTCTTTTGCCATATCTTCTCCAGTTCCCGATCGGGGATAATCTCGTTCCGCTTCCTTCCCGAATTTACCACGATGCCGCCATCGGTATATCCCGTCGTCACCATAAAATGATTACCCTGATACATAAGGAAACCATAATCCACGAGGATTATCAAAGGGACTTCTTTGTTTATGTTGTCCCTGATGTCCGCGATACTCCCTGAATACTGTGCCGCACCAAAGCCAAGCCTTTTTGCATAGAGCTCAAGGTCGATGCCAAGGACACCGCCCGCTCCCGGGCTGTAGACCGCTGTTACAATATCATCATAGGAAGGTCTTTTATCGACATTCTTTTTGGCGTACCAGTAATGTATCACCGTCGCAAGCGCAGAGGGTCCGCATTGAAAATCATCCTGTCTGAAAAACGGGACGCCGCGCAACAGGAACGCATCCGCAGGAGGAACGGGGGAATTCGCCGTGCTGCATCCGAAGAGAAAAAAAATGATAAAAATGGTGAGGAGCCTTCGCATTGTCGTAACAAAAAGGTCCGGGGCTTCCCTGTGAAGCTCCCCGGACCTGATCAGCAAAAGGTTTACGGGGTCACCACAACCTTATGGCCGGTGGTCAGGTTAATGATGACTATGACGAGTACGATGATAAGCAGCACTGCGATGACTATCCCCAGACTGTCTTTCCCAACCCTGAGGTCATCAAGCTGCTGTGCAAAACTATGGATCTGCTGGTCGCTCATCTGAGAAAACCTTGCATTGATCTCATCGGCCGTGAAACCAAGATCCTGAAGCCGCTGCTTAACAAGTTTCGATTCGAGGACTGTCTGGATCTTACCAAGATCGTCTGCCCTGTCCACAGCCGGCAGCGCTATCGCTTGCGACGGCACAAAGGCAGCCTCAACGCGCGGTACGATACCGATAACGAACATCGCTATCGCAAGATAATATATCAGTGTCTTCTTTGCCATATCCTCACCTCCTATCCGTCATATTATATTGTGATAACCTTTTCTGTATTATATATGCAATAAAAAATGTAATGTATGTGATGTTTATCACGGTACAAAATGTTTGAAGGTTTATTACTCCTGTGGTATTCTCCCATAATAGGTCAGGCATCCCGCATATAAAAAAATAATGGAGGTAATCATGTCGACGATATACGATGTCTTTGCAAGGGAAGTGCTCGATAGCAGGGGAAATCCTACCGTTGAGGTAGAGGTAACCCTTGAGAGCGGAGTTATGGGAAGGGCGATCGTCCCCTCCGGCGCCTCTACAGGAGAAAGGGAGGCCCTCGAACTCAGGGACGGTGATGCCAAAAGATATAAAGGCAAAGGGGTTCTGAAGGCGGTCGATAACGTGAACAATTCCATTGCGCCTGAGATAGAAGGTCTCGATGCAATCGATCAGGCCTATATTGATAACCTCCTCATTGAGCTCGATGGGACAGAGAACAAAAACAAGCTCGGCGCAAATGCGATCCTCGGCGTCTCTCTGGCCCTCGCCAGGGCATCGGCGGAATATCTCGATATCCCGCTCTATCAATATATAGGCGGCATCAGGGGCCGTGAGCTTCCCGTGCCGATGATGAACGTTATCAACGGCGGTGCGCATGCCCAGAATGACCTTGACGCCCAGGAATTCATGATCGTCCCGGCAGGCGCGGATTGTTTTAAAGAGGCTATCAGGATGGGTGCCGAGATATTCCATGCGCTGAAAGGCGTGCTGAAAGACAAGGGGCATGTAACGGGTGTCGGCGACGAAGGCGGTTTTGCCCCGCAGATCTCATCGACCAAAGAGGCCCTGGACCTGTTGATGGTCGCCATCACGAAGGCCGGGTACAAACCCGGTAAAGACGTGTTCATCGCCCTGGATACGGCCGCAAGCGAATTTTACAAAAAGGGAAAATACCATATCGATAAGAATGTATGGGACAGCAACAAGCTGATCGATTTTTATGAGTCGATCATCGGCGATTACCCGATAATCTCTATTGAAGACGGGCTTGCACAAAACGACTGGAAAGGATGGAAGTCCTTCACCGACCGCTGTGCTTCAAAGATACAGATCGTCGGCGACGACATCTTTGTTACCAATCCGAAGATCTTTACGGAAGGGATCAAAAAGGGCATCGCAAACAGCATCCTCATAAAGCTCAACCAGATAGGGACACTCACCGAAACGCTTACCACCATCGAACTGGCGAAACGCGCCGGCTACACCTGTGTCATCTCGCACCGGTCCGGCGAGACAGAAGACACGTTCATAGCAGACCTTGCCGTGGCAACCAACGTGGGGCAGATCAAAACGGGTTCTGCATCGAGGAGTGAAAGGATCGCGAAGTACAACCAGCTTATGAGGATCGAGGACGAACTTGGAGACCTGGCAATATTCGGAGGCACAGAGGTATTTTACAGTATAAGGAAATGAACTTAGCTATCAGCAATCAGCGATCAGCAGTCAGCATAAAGATGTTCAAAGGTGTATCAGTTGATCGCTGAAGGCTGATAGCTGTAAACATTATGTCCACATACAGTCTGAAATACGGAAAGGGCACGGTACCCTTCCGGCCTCCTGAAAACTGGCAGACAACGGTTATACATCACAAGGAGCCTCGGCCGGTGCCCCTTGAAGATGCCCTGCTGAATTCTCTTGAAAACCCCATCGGCGAGAGACCCTTTGCGGACTGGATCGGCCGGTTTAAAAACATTCTTATCGTTGTCCCCGATGTAACCCGATATGCGGGGATGGAACGGGTGCTGCCGGTGCTTCTTGAACGGTTCCCGAAAGGCATCGACGCGCA
>JAQTNJ010000258.1:0-1264 GCA_028713955.1 Syntrophorhabdaceae bacterium | reverse complement strand
CCTTTGCGGACTGGATCGGCCGGTTTAAAAACATTCTTATCGTTGTCCCCGATGTAACCCGATATGCGGGGATGGAACGGGTGCTGCCGGTGCTTCTTGAACGGTTCCCGAAAGGCATCGACGCGCAGATCGTCTTCGCCCTGGGAAACCACAGAAAACAGACCGAAGAGGAGAAGAAAGGAATAATATCTCAAGTGGTCTACGAAAAGGTCCCCTCTTTTGATCACGACTGTTACGATAACAATCAACTGACGCCGGCAGGCAGAACGTCCTCGGGGCTTGAGGTTCGCCTCAACTCTGCCCTGTTCCGGGCCGATGCGGCAATCGTCACGGGCTCTATCAATTTCCATTATCTCGCCGGATTCGGCGGTGGAAGAAAGTCCATATTCCCCGGCATAGCCGGCTATGATACAATCCTCGGCATCCACAGGCAGGTTTTCAAAAAGGACAGACCCGGCAAGCACGAGTCGGCGCGCTCCGGGGTCCTCAGGGGAAATCCCATGCATGAAGAGATCATGGAGGGTATTGCGCTTATCAGGACCCCCCTCTTTCTTATTAATACAGTTCTTGATGACAGGAAAAACCTCCTCAACGTTTTCGCCGGCGATATCAAGAGTGCGCATGAGGCAGGCTGCGCCTGGTACAAGGAACATTTCGAGGCCGTTATTAAGGAAAAGGCTGACGTTGTGATCGTGAGCTCAGGCGGGTTCCCGAAGGATATTAACTTCATCCAGTCCCATAAGGCCATAGAGCATGCGATGGGTGCGGTAAAGGATAATGGCGTCGTTATCGTTGCGGGGAAGTGTGAAGACGGGCTCGGGAACGCGGATTTCCTGGGATGGTTCGAGCATGGCCTGTCAGCGGACATGGAACCTCATGTAAGGAAGGCCGACAAGGTCTATGCGCAGACGGCATACGCGACGCGCTGCAAGGCTGAACGATGTAGCATATTCCTTATATCCGATCTCCACGATGAGTCAGTAAAGAAGATTGGGCTTATCCCAAAAAAGAGCATAGAAGATGCTATCGGGACAGCGAATGACGGTAAAAGGAAGGTCTGCTACATTATCCCCGACGGCTCAAACACGCTGATCACCGCGTACGCGAAACGGCAATATGAATAACCAAGCTCCAATTAATCACCAATACCCAATATTCAATAACCAAACAAGAGCTTTCCGGTATTGTTTCCCGTTTGGGTATTCGGTCATTGGTTATTAATTGGTGATTGATGTTTGGTTATTGGTTATTTAATATAATAGCA
>JAQTNJ010000257.1 GCA_028713955.1 Syntrophorhabdaceae bacterium | reverse complement strand
ACTGAGACCATACTAAAATACCGAGGGACTGTGCCAGGCCAAAGATAAGCGCTCCAAGAAGGGCCCCCCAGATATTACCCAACCCCCCCATGATTACAATAAGAAATGCCTCCATAATAAGTGTGTGATCCATCCCCAGGGTCACACTTACCGTGGGCGCTACAAGGACACCGCCAAGTCCTGCCAGAAAACATCCGATAACAAAAACGATTGCGAAGACCCAGCTCACATTAATCCCGACAGCGCCTACCATCTCCCTGTCAACTGCTGCTGCCCGTGCGATCTTCCCGATCTTGGTTTTATTGACAAAGAGCCACAGGGCTATTGCCACTATAGGACCAACAACAAGGAGGAACACGTTATACAACGGGAAGGGCAGCCCCCCGAAGAGGTTGACAAAACCCTGAAACATCTGGGGCACGGGCACTGATTTGTACTCCGTACCCCATACGATCTTGACAAGGTCACCAAAGACAAGAGAAAATGCAAAGGTAAGTAAAAGGAGCATAAGGTGTTCCCGCTCATAAAGATACTGAAAGATCCCCCGTTCAGCAACAAGGCTCACGATCGCAACCCCGAGGGGGGCGCCGATCAATGCCATCCAGAATCCGAGGTCCCCGCCCCCGAACAATACTGAGAGCGAATAGGCCATAAAGGCGCCTATCATGTAAAGGGATCCGTGGGCAACGTTCGGTATCCTGAGCACGCCGAGGATAAGGCTCATGCCGGAGGATACAATGAAAAGGATCGTCGTTCTGCTTAACCCCACAAAGATCTGGCTTAAAACCCTTGGAGGAATGATCGCATATAGAACATCCATGGAGTCCGGCCTTACCCGAAACCGTTATTATTTATACTTACGCATCTTTCTGATTTCATCACAGGTAGGCATATAGTCCTTTCCTGTAATCGTCTCGATATCACCGGCAACCAGAAAATTCGGGTATTTCGGATCCTTCTTTGTCTTACCGAAGTACATGGGCAACACCAGCTGGTGGTCGCATGCGCGGATCTCAAGATTTCCGACGGGACTGTCAAGCACCATGCCCTCAAGGGCGGTGACCATCTTCTCTTTGTCTATCGCCCCGGCCTTTTCATAAGCCTTTGCTATATACTGGGCCGTCATATATCCCGAGAGCGCGCCGATCCTTGGTTCCCTGTTATAGGCCTTTTTGAATTCACTCACAAAGGCTTTGTTTGCCGGTGTTTCAGGATAATAGAAGAAATAGTTTGCTGTCCCGAATACTCCTTCCGGTGCGTTCTGACCCTGTGGTTTCAGGACAGAAAGCTCAATAGCGGTATGCTGATAAAACGGTATCTTCTGACTTAAACCCGTTGCCTTTGCAGCCTTCTGAAAGTTAACCATTCCGGAGCCGCCGGTTGCAACAATGATAAAGTCGGGTTTTGCCGCAAGGATCTGTGTAATATAGGGGGTGAAATCCGCTTCTCCCACCTTCCACCATGTCTGCCCGATAAGGACCGCCTTGGAGTTTACTTTTTGTATATTCTCCCAGACGTTGTTCGCAATGGAGTGCCCGTATTCGTAATCATCACCGGCGATCCAGTATTTCTTGTAGGGTTTTTTACCAAGGGCATAACCGGCCGCCCGGCCTGCCATCATAGCATTCTCGTTCATATTGAAGACGTAGCGATGTCCTTTTTCAACAACGATCTTCTCGCTCTTTGAAAAGGTGACGAAAAAGGGGACCTTTTCCTTCTTCGCAAAATCAGACACGGCAAGGGCGGTTGCGCTGTTGATGGTCCCCATGAGGATATCAACCTTTTCTTTCAAAACAAGTTCCTTTGCCATTGCCATCCCGATATCAGGTTTGAACTTCTCGTCCCTCGTTGTGAACTCGATCTTTCTTCCGAGGACCCCGCCCTTTGCGTTGATCTTTTTGACGGCCATCTCAAAACCATCACGAACATCGATCGTAAAGGTGCTTGCAGGTCCTGTATAGGTATCGACAATGCCGACTTTGATCGTCTTCTGAGCATACGATGACGGTATAAAAAGAAAGAGACTAAAAATGGTGACTAAAGCCAATGAAGACCACATAACCTTTTTCATAACTCCACCCCTCCTGATTTTTTTTGGAATCAAACAAACTATTAAAACATTAACACCTTTTTGTCAATATTAAACCTCTTCGGTCATTGCCATGCCCATTTTGCTCTTCATAACAAGCCTTTTTATTATTCTTAGCATACTGCGGCAAATTTTGCGAAGTCAACCCATTTTTCAAGGATTTTTTTGTTTGACAAGAGGGTGTTTTTATATAACAATCTGTCAATCACTACAATATAATAAAGAAGGGGGAAAGGATATGAAAAGGATTGTTCTGGCAGTATTGATTGGCGTAGCACTTATATTTTCCTCATTTGCCATGTGCGAGGCAAAAATGATCGTTAAATACGGTCACGTCGGACCTCCTATTCACCCGCAGCATTTTGGAGCCGTTGCCTTCGCGAAGTATGTAACGGAAAAGACAAAGGGAGAGATCGAGGTACAGGTATTTCCTCTCGGTCAGCTCGGCGGGGAGCGTTCCATGACGGAACAGGTCCAGGCGGGGACGCTGCATATGACCGCGGTAACTGCCAGCGTGCTGGCAAATTTTGTCCCTGAGATGGGCATCATAGAGCTGCCCTTCATCTATCCAAACCGCACTGTGGCATACAATGTCCTCGATGATAAAGAGGTAAAAGAGCGGTTTGCGAAATTATGCGATCCCAAGGGTTTCGTCTTCATAGGGTATACTGAGAACGAGTTCAGGGATATGACGAACTCAAAAAGACCCATAAAAAGACCTGATGATCTGAAGGGTCTCAAGATCAGGGTCATTGAGGGCCCTATATTTATTGATACATTCAAGACACTCGGAGCAAACCCGACCCCCTTGCCGTTCCCCGAAATATACAACGCACTCCAGCAGAAGGTGATCGACGGGCAGGATAACCCGCTTTTCACCTCCATCCTGATGAAATTCACGGAGGTCAACAAATTCGCAACCGTAACGCACCACATACTCACCGAATGTCCTGTCGTTGTGAATAAGGCCTTCTGGAACTCTCTTACACCGGAGCAGCAGAAGATCTTCAGGGAGGCGGCAGAGGTCCAGGTAAAGACCAACAGGGACGGCAACGCCAAAGGAAGGGCGGACGCGATGGCAAAGGCAAAGGCACAGGGTGTGGACGTCTATGTGCTGACCGCCGCGGACAGAGCAGCCTTTAAAAAGGCGGTACAACCGGTACTCGATAAATACAAAGGCATTTACGGCGCCGCATTGTACGATTTCTACATGAAGAAGATAGATTTTTATTCAAAAAAGAAATAAACAGGGTTCGCAATTTCAGGGTTGGCAGGTTACACAGATCAAATCTGCAGCCTGCCAACCCTTATTATTAAAGGGCAGTGAATAGTAGCAGCGGAGAGCGAAAAACAAAAAGCAAAAAAAAGAATATAGGTCCTATAGGTCTTATATGACTTATTGGACCTATGATAATTTATAGCCCGTTCTCGGGCGAGAGGAGGAGGCTCCACGGGCTTCTGCTCGTGGAGGGGGCGACGTGAGCCCCAATAAATGGACAGATTTATAAAGAAACTGAACAAAGTTGAGGATGCCCTTGTTGCGTTCACCCTCCTCGGCGTGGCAATGCTCACCTTCGTTGAAACCGGGCTGAGATATACCATCTCATACACCTTTACCTGGTTTGGAGAGGTGGCAAACTACACGATCATATTCTGCACATACCTCGGCGCATCCATCGGCGTCAAGTATGGAACCCACTTCTCCATGGAGGCCCTTACGGAGTTCGCGCCCGACAGGATAAGTCACCTCCTTAAGACAGTGGCATACCTGATCTCCGGCTGCACTACGATCCTCTTTATCTACTTCGGGATCAAGCATCTTATAACATTACAATCCTTCGGTGTGACAAGTTCTGCCATGCAGATACCGATGTTTATCCCTTATATCTCGATACCGCTTTTCTCAATCGTGATGTCCTTCAGGTTCTTTGTGCAGTCCTACAAACATTTCAGGAGTTTCATAAAAAATGAACCCTACGCCAGGGTGAGGAAAAGGGAAGCGTGAACCTGACCATTATATTTCTTTGTTTCTTTGTCCTCCTCACCCTCAGTCTTCCCATATCCATCGTCCTGGTCACCACAACGGCGATCTACCTGTTTTTCATCGCCCATACCCCTTTAACATCCCTCATACAGCAGTTGTTCAACGGTCTTGACAACTTCGTCCTCCTTGGCGTCCCTTTCTTTATCCTCGCCGGCAACATCATGGCAGAGGGCGCCATATCGAACAGGCTTGTCAACGTGATGAA
>JAQTNJ010000256.1 GCA_028713955.1 Syntrophorhabdaceae bacterium | reverse complement strand
AAGATCGTAAATTTTCTTTTCGGGGGAGTGTGGCTCATTCTGAATTATACAGACAACAAAGCCGTTGATTACCCGTTGATAAAAAAGAAATACCTCTTTCTTCTGGTTATAGTCCCCTTCATCATTACCGAGATGGTCATTCAGGGCTCCTATTTTCTGAACCTCAGGGCTCATGTCATTACATCATGTTGCGGAAGTCTTTTCAGCCCGGAAAGCGGATCGGCAGGGGCCGGTCTTGCGGCGCTTCCAAGCATACCCATGAAGATCGTCTTTTATAGTTCCATGGCCCTTACAATAGCGTCAGGATTCTATTTTTACCGTGCACGGAATGGTGTGGGATATCTATTTTCCGTTATGAGCGTGATCACTTTTGTCGTATCAATCGCAGCGATTATCTCATTTATCTCGCTTTACTTCTATGAGTTGCCTACTCACCATTGCCCGTTTTGCATCCTGCAGGGAGAGTATCATTATATCGGCTACCCGCTTTATGTGGCCCTGCTTGGAGGTGCTGTGGGAGGAGCAGGTGTTGGTGTACTGATGCCTGCGAGACACATTGAAAGCCTAAAAGAGATTGTGCCCGGGATCCAAAAGCGGCTGACCTTCATGACGCTTGTCTTCTACCTGATCTTTACCGTCATCGCCACCTGCGCGATGATCTTCACCGATTTCAAACTCGAAGGATACTGAGAGACAATCGCCTCAAAATTCCATCATTGACCGGCAGGGGTATTGATTTGCCCGGGTGTTCTCACCTTATAATTACCCCTTCCCCGGGTTGCCGGAGGAGTTCGTATAACAGGGGCCGTTGACGGCGCGGGAGCAGGAGCTGCAGCGGCTGGAGCTGCGGCCGGTTTCGAGGGAGATGATCCGGGAAGCGCTGTAGCTGGTTCGGGGTAAAAGCCTGTATCCGGTCCGGTGGCCTTTGAAGGCGATAACGTGGTCTCACTTCCCCTCTGTTTCCCTGTGTCCGTAAGGTATACTGATATCGTCTCCTCGCCCCTCGTCAATACTATCCTGTCAGCCTCGATCTCCCTGAGGACGAAGCCGCTTATGACATCGCCTTTTTTGACGGCTGTCTGCCGTTTCCCCCTTCCGGGCGTGGTCTTCGGGGACTTCTTGTCCTCTATATATGCAACGCTGGCTCCCTCGGCGACTATGGTCCCATAGAGCACAAGCTCGGGCTTGGGCAGGAGTTTCTCCTCTTTCGGCGTCCTTCTTTCAGGATGGAAAAGGTTATCCTCTCCTATGAGCGTGTAATCGGAAGGGGACGGCGTCTGGGCATTCGATGCGACGGGGATCTCCTGCTTCGCGGCGGTCTTTACTTTTGCCGCGGGAAGGGTGAACTTTACACGCATGTCAAAGAGGGGGACCACGTCAAAGACCACGAGCACAAGGATTGCCACAAAAAGAATAATGTTCAGAAGATTGACATCTTTGTAAAAACGCTGAAAAGAACGCATCCTATTTTCCACCTGTCAGTGCAGCTATTCTCAGTTTTACCATGAGCTCCCTCGGCTCCCTGATGTTCCTCGCCCTCACGTCGAGCTCCTTGATAATAATATAAGGCGTCCGCGTCTCTATGCTGTAGATGATGTCGCTCAGCGCCCGCGTATCAGGCAGGACCACGTCCATGCTCACGTTGACGACCTTGAACGCACCGAGATCGTCTGGTTTTTCAACCCGCTCGCTCGATATGGAGCCGCCTCTGCCTGTGATGATGCCCTTGACAATATCTTCAAGGGTATTGGCGGAAAGGGAATATGTCTGTCCCTCTATGATCTTCGCGTCGTCGGCCTTCCTCTGCTCCTTCGAGGAGGCAAGCCTGGCCTCGATCAGGGGCCTCTCGCTGATGATCGTTATGTATTTTTCCAGTGTCCTGCTTTTCATCACCTGCATCTCCCTGACCGAGGACATCTCTGCCCGGATCTTTATATAACCGTACTGGTATATTACAAGACCGAAGAGCACAACAATCGCAGGTATGGCAAACTTTATAATCTTACTTCTTGTTTCCATCTTTTGTCTTTTCTCCTCCTTCTTTGCCGAAACCCTCTATCTCCATTTTCACCACAAACCTGTCTGCATTCAATCGTGTATCCCTGACAGTAGGTGACGTAAATTCAACCTTTTTGAAATATTGCGATTGCTCCAGTTTGGGGAGTATCTCCGAAGCAGAACCGGCGTATCCCTCAATATCTATGGTCGTGCCTGTCATTTTTATTCTCGTGAGCCACGCGCTCTTCGGCAGGATCGTGGTAAGCTCTTTTAGAATAACAAGGGCCATGGGTTTTGCCTCTTTGAAGTCCCTGATAGCGGTTATCTCGTTCGTCAAAGCCTGTACCTCTTTCTTCAACGCTTCTGCTTTACCGACCTCTTCTTTCCGGAGCGATATCTGGCGGTCGATCTCCGCAAGCCTTTTTTCTTCTCTCTGGAGGGGGAGCATGGCATAGGGGATCCAGGAGACAAGGAGGATGAAGAGGAGGACGAGGGTGACTGCCATGGGTATCTTTGTCTTTCCGTGCACCCCTTTCCCGAGGAGGTTGAAGCCCCTGGCCCCGGGCCATAAAGACTCAAGAATTCCTCCTGCTGCCGTATAAGAGATATCTTCTTTGTCGGTGAGGATCTTGCCCTTGATGTCATGATTACTCAATATCCTGATGGGAATATCGAGTTGATCTTCCAGCGCGACATAATTCTGGCCGCCCGGGTAAACAAGGACAGGAAGGACTTCGTCTTGTTGCGCTGCCGCAGCGATGATCGTTCTCAAGGAATTAACCATGGTTGCAACGTTCGATTTTTCATCCTTCTCATTAAAACCCTCTCTAAGAGAGGATACAATGGCGTTATTGCGTATCAAGCCTGCTTCGTATCCGAGTGAATCGACCTCCAGGCAGATGGAATCTCTACCCGGGTCCACATAGCTGCAGAGTGTGCCCAGGCTTGAGAGGCTGGCTGTAACCCTTTCCACATCTATCGATTCTTCGCGCAGAGCATCCAGATACTGGTTAATCAAGTCGGCCCTTGCGGCCACAACGATGATGGTGAGTTTTTCCGGCTGCTCGCTTGATATCCTGAAATCATAGTAGGCGTTTTCCGCGCTGAGGGGTGTAAGCCTGTCGAGTTCGTAGGTAATCACATCAGAAATATTCTCTTTCACGGTAGAGGGAAGCTGAACTGTTCTCATAATTACCCAGTCCCTGGGAATGATCAGGGTGATTCCCGTATGTTTGGCTCTCAGTTCCTTGATAGCCAGAGAAATGGTTGAAACAAGGCTTGCGGGGCTCAGATACTTCCCTTCTTCGAAGGTGTATTTCCTGAGATCCATAACCCTGATCTTTGATAAAAACCTTGACCCTGATACTACCCAGAGGGAACCTCTCTCTATAGACACTGAAAGGACTTTTTTCGGAACAATCATACCATCCATGAGCTGTAATGTAAGAACCCTCCAGACAGGTTTCCAGAGCTTCACGATCCTGACAATAAAATCAGCGCCCATGGTGGATAATCTCTCTACATCTGCCCTGGATATCATCGGTAAATCATCCTCTTCTTCCTGTCCTTTGTATGTATCCTATTCCTGCCGCTGCCTTGCACCTGCAGGGCTTTTGTAATAAACACACCTGTATTTGCTGTTGCTTTCAATGACAACTGTGGCCATAATGGTAAAACCCTGTTTTTCGTTCTTTTTGTATCCCGTTGCTTTGATCGTGTATGTGTTTGACTCTGAGACACCAACGTAAGGAGACATCAAGGGGAGGCTCATGCCAACAATGGATCCCAAATCCTCCAGAGTTTTCATCTCCGCGGATTCCCTGAGTGAGCTGACCTTGTTTGCCAATTCGGGGGTCATACCGGGCAGGGCGGCCAGGACCTCTTTCGGTGCTGCATTCACATTGATCCCTCCCGTCCTCGCATAAACCGTAAGGAGATCAAAAAGACCAGCCTTCTCATTGCTTCCGTAGAGTATCTCCGGGGTTATACCTTTTACCATCAGCAGTTCCTCGACAGCGTCCAGCCTGGCATTTTTTGACTTATAGGGATTTGGCAGAGACATATAGTAGTCGCTCTCGGCGCCGTGGAGCCTGTGGAACTCGTCGGCGTCTTTCCAGTCCAGGATTGAATCTACAATCGTGTCGGCATCTTCCTTTTTGACCCCAAGGTTTACGAGGAGGTTGTTTATGATCACGCCGGAGCCGTCGGTCAGCGCGTTCAGGTTTATCTTCCCCGATTCATCAACGACGTCAAATGTATAGTAATCATTCCCGAGCTGCCCGGTATATATCGTCCCGTCAACTTTTATGGCCTCGCTGCCTTCCATGACCGCCTGCTTGTTCTTGTAGAGACCCCTGCGCATTATCT
>JAQTNJ010000255.1 GCA_028713955.1 Syntrophorhabdaceae bacterium | reverse complement strand
ACGACCGGTACAGGAAGATCACAGTGAGAATGACATTAAACCACGTATCAGGCATACCGGGGACCGAGGGCAGGAATTCCTTCGGGTTTCAGTATGACGACAATGTAAAGAAGGAAACGATCGATACGCTGTCCCGCGCGCATCTCAAGCATGCCCCGGGAGCGATGGCCGTGTATTGCAACGACGGGTTCACGTTGGCGGAAATGATCGTGGAGCGGGTAAGCGGCCGGAGATACATGGACTTTCTTAATAATAGAATCTTTAAGCCGCTGGGTCTGAGGAACACCGGTATAGGTGTGGGTGAGATCAAGGGCAAGCCCGTAGCGTTCTACTATGACCCGAAAACCGGTAAAAAGCATCCGCTTGAAACACTCTCGGTCCTGGGTGCAGGCGGTTTGTCATCAACGGCCGTGGAGCTCTGCCGTTTTATGGACGCCTTTTCGGTGAAAGGCAAACTCCTGGAGAAGGCATCTCTCACAGAGATGAAAAAGGCGCAGCCTTCAGCGTTCTGGGGCAAATTAAGGAATCCCACCTTCTCGTTCGGGCTGGGCTGGGACATGACAGGCCTTCCGCGGTACGATGCGGCGGGGATTCAGATATTGGGCAAGAGTGGCGGCACCGGGAATTATTCTTCGATGGTTTTCACGGTCCCTGACAGAAGAATATCTGTTGCTGTCATTGCCGCCGGAACGGAAAGCGGCGCGATGAAGATCGCGCTGGACATGCTGGATGCGGTACTGGTTGAGAAAAGGCTCATTGCAAAAGAAGAGAAATCCGTCCTGATACCGCCGGAAGCGCAGACATTGCCGCAGGATCATGCCTCCTTCAGCGGTTACTATGCTGACGGTATGAAACTGGGCCAGCTCGTGTTCGATGCGGACAAGAACGCCGCCACCTTATATATCTTCAAGGGTCAGGAGAAAACACCTGCGGGCACGCTGATCTATAATAACGGCTATTATCACGATGCCGAAGGCAACCGTTCCTATTTTGCCGACATAGGCGGAGAGGTGTATTTCGTGAACTCCCCGTTACATGCAGGGATCGATGTAATCGTGACGCAGAAGGTAAAGCCCGTAGAAAAACCGCACAGCCTCAGGATCGATATGGACGGCAGGGTCTGGCTGCGGCGCAACGTCGGTCCTTTCGAGGGGATCATGACCGTGGAATCGCATTTTATACGATCATCAACGTACAAAGACCTGCCGGGATACGTGTACTTTTGGGGCATCAAAAGGATCGACTCCCCTGAGTTCGCGGGCATGCCCTTTGATGCGATACGCGATCAGTCGGAGCTTACCCTTTTTGAAAAGGACGGGACCACGTGGGCATGGATTTCGGACCTGCTGTACAGCCCGGCAGAGACCGCCGCTGCATTAAAGGCTGGCGAGAATTCAGTGAAGATAGGTGGCGATGGGTATAGCCGGTGGATGGTAGCAAACGAGGACGTGGTCGTAAGTTTTACAAAACCCGGACAGGGAAGGATCATCATATTCACCTCCGACGATGTCGCGACCTATGACAGCGCCCTCGATACAGGCGATGCGTATGTCGCCAGGGGCAGCTATATCGAATGTGCGGGTGTTGCGGACGATGTCTTTACGGTCAAGGCCAGGCCTGTTACGACGGATGAAAAGAAGTAAAAGATCCTGGCAGGCTGTTGAAAAACGCCCATCTGCTTTGTTGCGCTGCGCGTCTCGCATCTGAACATTTTTCAACAGCCTGCTACAAGGGACAGATTTGTGAACGTTGAACTGATCTGCTTCCGTAATCTCCGTTCCATTTGGAAAAGCAGGGTCCGTCATTTCTGCTTTGCGTAGATCTCCGAGAGCCCGCGGTATTCCACGGCGGTTTCCTGGATCATGCGGACATCCTCATCAGTAAGGGCGCGCACTACCTTTGCGGGGATTCCGATGGCAAGCGAGCGCGGCGGAATAACCGTCCTTGGAGACACCACCGACCCCGCGCCGACAATGGATTCTTCGCCGATCTCCGCTCCGTTCAGCACAATGGCGCCGATCCCGATGAGAGACCCCCTTCCGATGCTACATCCGTGGACGACGGCGCGGTGGCCGAGCACGACGCCCTCCTCGAGGATCAATGGATGAAGGCCTTTTGCAATATGGAGGACGCACGCATCCTGGATATTGCAGTGCGCGCCGATACGGATGTAGTGCTTGTCGCCGCGGACGATGCTGTAGAACCAGATATTCGCGCCCGGCCCTATCTCAACGTCGCCGATGACCATGGCATTTTCAGCGATAAATGCCGTCGGGTCTATCTTTGGATGCATGCCGTTAAACTCAAGGATCATAATCATGCCCCTTTGTGGTTTTTATACATTTAGTCTATCGTGTTTTCCCGGTCTATTCCACCTGTTTTGTTCAGTTCAAGCAGTAGATGTTATGTTTGTGTATGGCCTTGTATTATCAGATTTTCTATGCTATACACTTTCCATGACATACCTGCTCCGAACAGAATATCCCGGTACCCTTTATCATGTTACCCATATTCTTCGGCGTTGAAACAGTCATTGCAAAGTCCCTTGCAAGCATTCATAAAAATCTCATCAATTATGGAATCGTTCAACGTATATTTAAAAACAAAGACGATTGCGAAAGATTGATGTAGATGATGTATTGGTACAAGCCGATAAAGGCGGAATAACTATAAGAATAGTAAATAATAAAGATAGTCAACTGTCACAGGACATAAAAGGACGTTGTCACACCTTGCCCGAAGAAAAAAGACCAGAGAATGAAGAAGCCGGCAACTGAGAGAAGGCGATACCGCACCACGGTACTTGTTCTTGGCGCCTTGTCTGCCATAGGGCCATTCTCAATTGACATGTACCTGCCCGGTTTTCCTGCGATCGCCAGGGATCTGAATACGGATATAGCCCACGTGGGGCTTTCGCTCACGAGCTATTTTATCGGTATCTCCGTAGGACAGATGATATACGGACCCCTGATGGACCGGTTCGGGCGAAGGAAGCCCCTGATGCTGGGACTTTCAGTCTATATCGCGGCTGCCCTTGGTTGTGCCTTTTCCCCATCCATATCCTTTCTGATTACCATGCGTCTCTTCCTCGCCCTTGGAGGCTGTGTAGGGATCGCCGGGGCGAGAGCGGTGGTACGGGATCTGTTCTCGGGGAAAGAAGCTGCCAGGGTATTGTCCACACTGATCCTGATCTTCGGTGTTTCTCCTATAGTTGCCCCTACGGTAGGCGGAATCCTGGCGTCCACGCTCGGCTGGCGATTTATTTTTCTCATCCTTGCGGTCATTGTTGCCTTTGTCCTGAGCGTGATGATCCGGTTTCTCGAGGAGAGCAAGGGTGCCGATACCTCAATCTCTTTGCATCCGAAGAATGTCATACACGGCTATATAAATCTTTTCAAAGAGCCCGAATTCATCAGGTACGCCTGTGTCACCTCCGCCGGGACGGCCGGATTCTTCTCCTACATCTCAGGTTCTCCCTTTGTTTACATGAATCTGTTTGGTCTTACTGCAACGCAATTTGGTTGGATGTATGGAGTAAATGCAATGGGGCTGGTTGCTGCAAGCCAGATCAACAGAAGGTGGCTGCGGGTAATGAACGGCCATGAAATATTGCTTATCGTCGTCAGCGCGCAATTTTGTGCGGCGATGACGATGGTGGCCGGATCCTTCGTCGGAATACTCAACAGCATGGGGGTTATAGGCCTCGTTTTTTGCTTCGTCTGTGGCTATGGGATTGTAAATCCCAACGCTACGGCGCTGACCATGGAACCGTTCACAAGACACGCAGGCAGTGCGGCAGCGATGATGGGCTGCATGCAGATGGTCGCAGGGGCCACGGCATCGGCACTCGTAAGCTACCTGCACAACGGAACGGCCATGCCCATGATCTGGATGATGGCCGGTTGTTCGGGCGTCGGCCTTATGGTATTGGGCGGAGGGACATTATTGAGAAACCGGTGGAGTCAATAACATCAGGACAGCACAAACCCGGATAATGGCCCTAAATAACCCATCTCTTCAAACATCATGAAAATGCAACGAAAGGTGTGTAACCCTCTGTAGGTAAAAAGTACCTGCAAACCGTACGAATTCTATATGTGTAAAAATATTTAACGATTTGGCTAAACACCCCGCATTACAACACGTTACATAACAGTAGAAGCACTCCTGTGTTAATTATATTATCACTCAGGGAGAAGCCAACTTTAGCTAAAAGTGCGCTATCATATTGAAATAACGGTGGTATATATTTTGGCACGGCTATTGCACTATTTTTATATTATGTGCGAACATTCACAAACAGAAATTAAAAACTGAAAGGAGACACGATGATGGAAAAGAACGTATTGTTAATCGATGATGAAGC
>JAQTNJ010000254.1 GCA_028713955.1 Syntrophorhabdaceae bacterium | reverse complement strand
AGGTCGATGAAGCCGGGAGAGGGTATGAGCTGATAAATAAGATCCAGGCGAGTGATTACGATCTGGTCCTCCTCGATATCTCCCTTCCCGACATCAACGGGCTCGAGGTCCTTAAAGAGCTGAAAAAGAAGAAACCGAAGCTCCCCGTCCTTGTCATCAGCATGTATCCTGAAGAACAGTACGCGCTCCGTGCCCTGAAGGCAGGGGCACAGGGGTACCTCACCAAGCAGAGCGCCGCAGACGAGCTTGTCCTTGCAGTGCGGAAGATCCTCTCCGGGAAGAGATACGTGAGCCCTGCATTTGCTGAACAGCTTGTCCTTGATTTTGAGTCAGATGCCGCAAAACCCGTCCATGAAAGGCTCTCCAACCGTGAGTTCCAGGTGATGCGCATGTTCGGCAGCGGGAAGACCATGAAGGAGATCGCTGAAGAGCTCCACCTGAGCATTAATTCAATCCGGACGTACCGGGTCCGCATCCTCGAAAAGATCGGCGTGAAAGGAACGAACGAGCTGATCCATTATGCCGTGACACACGGCCTGGTAGAATAAAAAACTTTTTTAAAAACAAGCTCTAAATACTAATATCGAAGTGACTTCTGACAGCTCTCATTTGAGCCTGTTCAGGATTTAGAAATTTGTGTTTAGAGCTTGAATTGTTCATAAACTGTCTTTGTCATTAAAATTCATGTAGTAAAAAGAGACTACAAAAGAATTGTCGATTTTGTGACAGACGGAATGATTGTTTTTTTTGTAATTTAATGGAAAGCATTAATAAATTCAAAGGAGGATGGTATGAATAAGAAAGTAAAGTTATTGTTCTTAACAGGGTTATTGATCGTGGCTTTTCTTCTGTCGGGCAGTCCACTCTTTGCACAGGAGGACATCCAGAAATACAAGACATGCGGGTACTGCGGCATGAGCAGGGAACAGTTTGCGTTCAGCAGGATGCTTATTACCTATGATGATAATACAGAGGTCGGTGTTTGCAGTCTCCACTGCGCCGCGGTGGATCTTTCTCTTAAACTGGATAAAACGCCAAAGTCTATCCAGGTCGGAGATTACAACACGAAAAAACTTATCGACGCGGAGAAGGCCACCTGGGTCATTGGCGGAAGCAAGCCCGGTGTAATGAGCAAAAAAGCTAAATGGGCCTTCGAAAAAAGAGAGAATGCAGAGGCTTTTGTAAAAACCAATGGCGGGGATATTGCCACCTTTGACCAGGCCATGAAGACTTCTTATGAGGATATGTATGCCGATACTAAGATGATACGGGATAAAAGGAAGATGAGAAAGATGCAGATGCAGGAGAAGAGGTAATGCGCCTTCAAAGGAACTTCATGAGACATGCCGTTGTCGCTGTCATGATAGTGCTCCTGATGGCGCCAGCCCTGTTGGGTGGAGAGAAAAAGCCCGCAAAACCAACGTCAAAGGACAAGTGTCCTGTATGCGGTATGTTCGTGGCAAAGTATCCTGATTTTGTTGCACAGATAATTTTTAAAGATGGTTCTATTGCCTTTTTTGACGGGACCAAGGATATGTTTAAATATTATTTCAATTTGCCCAAATACAATCCCGGACAAAAGGAGACCGATATCGATTCTATCTATGTTACCGATTACTACAGCTTAAACCCTGTCGATGGGCGCAAGGCGTCCTATGTTCATGGAAGTGACGTGTATGGGCCAATGGGCAAAGAACTGATACCCTTTGAAAAGGTTGGTGAAGCGAAAGAGTTCATGAAAGACCATAAAGGTAAAAGCGTGCTCAGGTTCCAGGACATCACTGTTTCTGTCATAAAAGGGCTTGATTGATGCTCAAAAGAAAATCGAATATCTTTTTCCTGTGTCTTACGGTGAACGTCTTCGCGCTGCTCCTTGTGTTTACCCATGCCTTTTTTGAAGGGAGGAACAATACACCTCTTCTCAGGGAGCGCGCCGGGATGGTGGAAAAGTATCAGCTTACAGACCTCTGTCTCTTTACGGACGCACGGTACACACGAAACCCTGTAATGGCAGATTTTTCCACACCTTTTCAGGATCACCCCCTGTCCATGGAGCATTTTCCTTCAGGATCGATTATCTCCCCGCCGGAGCACCTGGCAAGATATGATCTGGAGAAGAAATGATATGGATCGAGAAACAGAGGAACATCATTGACTTTGCTCTCTCCTCACTTTTGCGGAGACGGGGAAAGAACCTGGCGCTGCTTGCAGTCTATACGGTGATCGTTTTCATCCTGGCATCGATCTTTTTCTTCACCAGCTCGATCAAGAAAGAGGCGTCGCTTGTTTTGAAGAATAGCCCGGAGATCGTTGTGCAGAAGGTGACCGGGGGAAGACACGACATGATACCGGTCAGGTACATTCCTTTCATAGAAAAATTGCCCGGGGTGCGCGCAGTAAAAGGCCGCCTGTGGGGATATTATTATGAGCCTACGACAGGGGCCAATTATACCCTGGTTGTAACCGACGATTATCGGGACAAGGTCGGGACTATCGCCATAGGGAGCGGGGTGTCAAGAACACTCAACACGCAGAAAGGGGAACTGGTACCCTTCAAGGCGTATGATGGCCCCTATATCAGTTTCGAAGTAACAGAGGTGTTTTCTCCGGAATCAGAACTTGTTTCCTCAGACCTGGTGGTGATCTCCGAGGACGACTTCAGGGCGCTCTTCGGCATAGCGAAAGGATATTACACGGATCTTACCCTGCAGGTGAGGAATGCGAAAGAAATGGCCACTGTGGCCGATAAAATAAAAAGACTCCTTCCTGATACACGGCCCATTCTCAGGGAAGAGATATTGCGGACATATGATGCCATCTTTGACTGGCGTGGAGGCCTCCTTGTATTCATTCTTGCGGGAGCCGTTCTTGCCTTCGCGATCTTTGCCTGGGACAAGGCGTCAAGCCTCAGCGCTGAGGAAAGGCGTGAGATCGGCATATTAAAGGCAGTCGGATGGGAGACCTCCGAAGTTATTACCATGAAGTCATGGGAAGGGATTGTTATCTCCCTCTCTTCTTTTCTCATGGGAGTTGTTTTTGCCTATATTCATATCTTTTTTGCATCCTATATATTTTTTGAACCGGTTCTCAAAGGATGGTCCGTACTCTATCCGCACTTCCGTCTCATCCCGTACGTGGACCCCTACCAGATAGCGGCGTTATTCTTCCTTACCGTCGTCCCTTACACTGCGGCCACGATCATACCTTCCTGGAAGGCCGCGATTGTTGACCCTGATGAAGTAATGAGGCTCTAAGCGGAAAATGATAGAACTCAGGAACGTTACAAAAGTTTTTCATAAAGGCAACACCAACGAGTTTACGGCGGTTGACGATATCAGCCTCACCATTGAGCCTCACAGGCTCACCGTGTTGAAAGGTCCCAGCGGATCAGGAAAGACGACCATTTTAAGCATTATCGGCGCCATGTCAAAGCCTACAGCCGGGAGGGTGCATATCCTCGGCAGGGAGATTACAAGTCTTCCTGAACGGTTTCTCACGGAGATACGGCGTAAGACCTTCGGATTCATATTCCAGCAATTCAACCTCATCAGGGGCATAACGGCCCTGGAAAATGTTATGATCCCGGCCTATCCGGGCGGAGAAAGATACACGTTGCTCAGGAAGAGGGCCCTTGATCTTCTCGATCTCTTTAACATATCCCACAAAAGAAAATCCAGGATAGAATGGCTGTCAGGAGGGGAAGCCCAGCGCGTAGTGATTGCACGGGCACTTATCAATAATCCTCAGATCATTATCGCGGATGAACCTACTGCCCATCTCGACACCAAGCTGTCCCGGGAATTTATCGAGATCATGGTACAGCTTAACGGGGAAGGGAGAACGGTCATCATTGCGAGCCATGATCCCCTGGTCTGTGATGCGCCTGACGTAAACAGGGTCATCGAGTTCCGCGATGGAAAAGTCCTGTCCCCGGGGATATACCCATGATCATGCACCCCGCTGTTATCGCCCTCTTCACGGGTTCTATCCTCGTCAGCTTCATGGCGCTCTATGCCGCCTATTATGGAGTAAGCATCTTAAAACACTGGGATTTGAAGGACGGCAGGGAGCTGCAGTTAAACCTTGAAAGAAAGACATATCTTGTCTCAACAATTATGAGCTATGCCTTTTGCTTTCAGCTCCTCTCCCTCTTCCTTTTTATTTTTACGGCGGATAAACTGAGCAATCTCTTCGTGGGCGCAATGTGTGCGGCAGGCACGCTGAATGTGAATAGCTACGGCTATCCGACGATGCTCCTGAAGATCGTAAATTTTCTTTTCGGGGGAGTGTGGCTCATTCTGAATTATACAGACAACAAAGCCGTTGATTACCCGTTGATAAAAAAGAAATACCTCTTTCTTCTGGTTATAGTCCCCTTCATCATTA
>JAQTNJ010000253.1 GCA_028713955.1 Syntrophorhabdaceae bacterium | reverse complement strand
TGTAGTCCCATTCCAAGGGGTTGTCATGTTTCGCCATCTCCCAATACTCGCGGGACATCAAGCGTCGGCAGAGTCCTTTCACGCTGATCGTTCGCATTTCCCCTCCAATTCCTCAAGGTCTCTCAGAATCCCGTTTGCTATGCTTCGGAACGCCCCTGACCGGCGGGCCATCATTACCTCGAAATCCAAACCCTTGAGATCGTCCGTGGACAGTTCCTTCAGCTTGGCCTCAATCTTCTCGCGCCAGTATTTAGAGTCCATTCAAAACCTCCGCTTGCCCCAATCGTTGAAGTAGTCGTCCGGGTAATGAGGCCGGTTCATAAAGTCGTCCATCGGATCATGTGATGAACCATCCTCGCCCATGAAGAACCCGCACCTCTCGTCCATCGCCTTCAGGATGGTCCTCGCCAGCTTGCAAGCCTCACAGTCGCAGAGCTTGTGCGTCCTATAGATCGCCAGGGCTTCTTGATCCGTCATTCCAACCACCCCCATGTAGTGCGCCTATTGATGTGGCCTATCGTTCTTTTCCCGACACCAAATACCTCGGCTATCGCCCTGTGGCTGAACCCCTTGGCTAACAACCCTCGGATCAATAAGACTTCCTCAGATACCAGCCTCGCAGATGGGCAATCTGACCCCCGCTTCCCGCTTGGCTTACCTTTTAGGTGGTGCTGCGCGTGTGCCCTCAGTGTCGTGACCTCTAGGTTCTCAGGCCGGTTATCCCGGCAATCACCGTTGATGTGGTGAACGATGTCGTACCTGGTCAAAGGTCGGCCCAACAACTTCTCCACCACCAAGCGGTGTTCGTCCCTGGTGTGGTTGCGGTCGAGCCGAATCCTTTTGTACGCGTACATCACTGAAGCCCTAACTTCTGCCGGATCGAAATGGCGACCTCAAATAGTTCGCGGGCAACCAGGGATTCGGATACATGGCGGAGCTTGCTGATTTCCTTGAGGTACTGGACTTGAGAGTTACTGAGAGTCAAGGAAACTGTCCTTGATCCACCGTCTATTGGTTTTCGTGACATCCAACCTCCTGAACTTTGCCGTCTTGCGTACTTTACTACACGGTACAGGGACTGTCAATAGGTTTTGAGGGGTTTGAGAAAACTCTGTAAACTCCAAGGTAAAGTTCGTGGGATTGTTGTGTTCAAACGAAGGGTCTTGACTTTGGAATCTTCGTGTGATATATTGGGGTTTTTGAAAGGGTGTCGCGCAATGATGGTCGAATCAGGAAAGGAACCGATGATGGGAAGTTTAGGTGGGCGTTTAGCAGATGAAATGGGGAGACAGCATCTTACGGCGGAGGAGCTATCAAGGCGAAGTGGCGTAAAGGTGTTCAACATCCGGCGGATCATAAACGGCAAGGTCAAAGACCCGCATATCAGCGTACTGGCGGCAATCGCTAAGGGATTGGGGAGGTCGGTGGACTACCTTGTTTGGGAGGTGGGGAGGGATGACCCAGAGATGACCAAGGTGATTGGGTTTATGACCTATCAATGGCCCTACCTCACGGATGAGAACAAGAGAACACTCAACAACCTATTAGCGATGATGGTCAGGGAGCAGAAACTAGAGAGAGTGTGGAAGGGGCTGGAAGAACCCCCGATGGAAGGAGCGAAGTTGATCTAGTCTGTCTTACACACAGAAGGCCGGGTGTTCAATCCACCCACCGCCCACCACCAAGCACAAAGACACTCCGATGAACCATCTATCTGAAGGGCTTTGAACATGGTTAGACCTTCTATATTTTCACTCCTTAAGGATGCAATTGAGGATTACAAACTAACCAGGGAACTGGACGGGTTCGCCCCCAAGACGGTCAGCGACCACTACTACATCCTGAACAAACTGATGGCTGATCTCGGGCCTATCAAGACAGGCGACATCACGCCCTCCATGATTAAGACGCACCTACACAAACTCAAGCAGGCCCCCAAAAGGGGAACCGGCGAATGGGCGCAACGCTGGCGGCACTATGCCCTCAAAGGATTCTTCAAGTTCTGCCTCAAAGAGGGGTACATCCAAGAGAATCCCTACACTATGGACGAGCCAAAGGTGCCCGATCCTGTAAAGCCCGTATTCACCCCGGACGAATTACAGGCCATGCTAGACTGTAAGACGCGTAACTATGACAGGGACAGGGCCATTCTGTTGACCCTGATGGACTCCGGGGTGAGGCTCAAGGAGTTGGCCGGTATGGAGCGGAGCCATATTGATTTCAAGGAAGGGACTCTATTGATCCCCCGGCCCAAGAATCTATCCGGGCGCGTTGTGGTCCTCTCTAGGCCCACGTTAAAGGCGATCCATAGCTATCTGAGGACGCACGACGAGCCTAGAGTGTGGCTGACTGAGGAATCCAAGCCCATAACGATCTCCGGTCTGTCCCAGATCATCAAGCGGATCTCCACTGAATCCTTGGGCAAAGCCTCCGGGCCTCACAAATTCCGACATACCTACGCAGCTTGTTTCCTTGACTCAGGTGGGGATATCTCAGCACTGCAAAGCCTGTTAGGGCATAAGACCTTGAAGATGGTTGTGGACTATGCCAAGGCCACCCAGGACAGACGCGCCCGAATCCAAGGGAAGCAATACAGTCCAGTCGAAAGGCTCGGGCTGAAATAGGAGGGTGCCATGAAAGTACCAGGTCTGCCAATCGGAATCCGTCTGCCGTGGATCATCACCATACCCTTAATGCTCATCGTCGGTATCGTCTGGGGTTCGATTTGGGTTGTGAAGAAGTTGACCCAGAAACCGGCCAAACCTGAGCCAACCAGTGAATGAGGACGAGCGCATAGGGGCCGTGGTCCTGGCCGTTATCGTCCTCGTCTGCGTCTTGGCCTTGGTTTTTGTGCATGATTAAGGCCCGACCTTGTCCCCGTACCGCCGGAGCCCTGATCGGGCCTTAGACGCGACTTGGTGAGGTCACAGGGGCATTACGGGGCTAAAGGCATATCCCAGAATGAGACCCCGCAACATTCGCCTACGCTGGCCTCGCAACTGTACCCGCATACTGGGCAAAACTTGTAGGGGATGGCGGGCCATGGGCTGCCTGTAGTGTCGGGATACTGTGGTGGGATTCTCAATCCCTTGCGGTGTGTTTTGGCCCACTTCATAGCCTGGTTGTAGCTCATCATCCCCTCCCGTCCATTTCGTAGATTTCAGTCCTCATGTGCCACATGCAGTAGTCGCAGTTACACCACTCGCCTAAAACCGGAACATAGAACTTCATGTGCTCCAAAAGTGCCATCAGGTACAACTCGTGCAATTCCTCCAGGTGCATCATCCCTCTATCCTCTCGAAGTACGCCGGTGCATGTAGGCGGTACAGGCCCGGTTGGATCGTAATGCCCCCAATGACAGACTCCCGTTTCCAGCAGCTTGCTACCGGCGGACGCAGGGACCACTCAAGCTTTTCCAACCTTTCGAACCAAGCGAAAGGTTCATCGGGGGAGAGGTCGCACTCCTCGCAGACTTCGAGCGGGCAGACGGCCCTATGTACGTCCATGCCACGCGGGCATCTTCGCCAATCCTTTGCCCTCTCGACGTGGGCGGAAGATGCGCGGACGTCGGGTGTGAGCTGCCAAGTCAGGTAATGCTTTAGGCAGCGGTATCCTTTATCCTCATCCATGATACTCACATTCCAGCGATCCACTTGGCTAGTGGGAGGATCGTCGCGTGGGTGTAGTTCCCTAATCCACCCCTCTTTGCCGTCGTTTGTCTTTACCCTATCACCTATCTTCATCATCCCCTCCTAAAATCGAATCCTAGATAAGCCCTAGCTCGCCAGCCTATTCTCGTTACTCGTAGTAGCTCCGCACTTGTTGCATCTCCAGACCTGTACCCAGTTATGCCCCGATCTCCTCTTGCCGTAAGAGTGCCAATCATGCTTCTCCTTTGGCTCTCGCTCGTTACAGGGTATGTCCCGGCCTATGATGCCCATTACTTGCCTCCGTTCAGGTACGCGACCCGCTTGGCCGCGTCCTCGCTTGTTGCGTGATCGCTCTCGGGTTGCCACTTGCCAGCCGAATCATAGAATCCGACGGTCCACAGACCCCCCCAAGAACCATCCTTGTCACTCCCGGCCTTCTCGCTTTGAATGTAGACGTACATCATAGCCTCCTTCCGCACCAAGGGCACAGGTTGTCAATCCCGCTGGCCGACAGATGCCCTTCTGGTTCAACTGCTGCCTGACACTCTGGGCACCACTTGTACTCATCTCGCTCCATGCACTCTCGCAGATCCCGCCTTGTGTCCGCGTATGCCCGATATGCCGTCGGGCTGATCTTGTGGTAGTAGTTGCAAGTGCTAGTGTATCCCATCATACCCTCCCTTTAATCCAAGATATCAACGGACTTGCATCTAGCAGCGTAGATATCGGCAATGAAGATCAGCCCTGCC
>JAQTNJ010000252.1 GCA_028713955.1 Syntrophorhabdaceae bacterium | reverse complement strand
CGCTATTTTCTACATAATATCAAAACTCAAATATCAAATATTCCAAACAAATGTCCTACAATACGTTTTGAACGTTTTCCCCCGGTTCCTTTTCTTGAAAGAGAGTGCTGCTTATGGTATGACATTAACACAATCCATTCAGGCCTGGCGGTATCAAAAGCGGTCTGGATAAAGATTCAAGGAGTTCAAAAATATGACGCAAACAGATGGCTCTCACCCCACCGATTTTATCCGGGATATTATCGATGATGACTTAAAGACAGGCAAACACGGTGACCGTGTTGCCACACGCTTTCCTCCTGAGCCGAACGGCTACCTCCACATCGGACATGCCAAGTCGGTCTGCCTCAATTTCGGCATTGCGGCGCAGTATAAAGGCACCTGCAATCTCCGGCTTGACGATACCGACCCCAGCGGCGAGTCCCTCGAATACGTGGGGTCGATCATCAACGACGTCCATTGGCTTGGATTTGACTGGGAGGATCGTCTGTTTTATGCCTCCGACTATTTCGAACAGCTCTATCAGTTTGCCCTTCAGCTCATCAAGGGCGGCAAGGCCTATGTCTGCAGCTTAAACGCCGATGAGATACGGGATTACCGGGGAACACTCACTGAACCCGGCAGGGAGAGCCCCTACCGGAACCGCTCCGTTGAAGAGAATATGGACCTGTTTACCCGTATGCGTGCAGGAGAGTTCGAGGACGGGGCACATGTCCTGCGGGCAAAGATCGATATGAGTTCACCGAACATCGTCATGCGGGATCCCGTTATCTACCGCATTAAACGGGCACCTCACTACCGGACAGGCGATACATGGGTCATCTACCCCATGTATGATTTTGCCCACTGTCTTTCGGACTCCATTGAAAAGATCACCCATTCTATCTGCACCCTTGAGTTTGAGAATAACCGCCCGCTGTACGACTGGATCGTGAACCAGTTGATCGCTGATGACCGCCCACAGCAGATCGAGTTTGCCCGCCTTAACCTCAGCTATACGATCCTCAGCAAAAGAAGGCTCATCGAACTGGTCGAGCAAGGGTATGTTACGGGCTGGGATGATCCGCGGATGCCGACCGTTGCCGGCTTGCGGAGACGCGGTTATACACCGGAGGCGATCAGGAACTTTTGCGCAAAGATCGGCGTAGCCAAGAACGAAAACCTTGTCGATATCTCGCTGCTTGAACATTGTGTCCGGGATGATCTGAATGAACGGGCGCCGCGCGCGATGGCGGTTTTGCGGCCCCTCCGCGTTATCGTCGACAACTACCCTGAAGGACAGGTGGAAGAGTTTGAATGCGCCAATCATCCGCAGAATCCCGACATGGGGACACGAAAGATCCCCTTTTCCAGGACGCTCTATATCGAACGCGACGACTTTGATGAAAACCCCCCGAAAAAGTATAAACGACTTGCTCCGGGAAGGGAGGTCAGGTTCCGGAATGCCTATGTCATTAAATTCGTGGGCATGGTCAAAGACGAAAAGACCGGTGAGATTGTTGAGCTCCACTGCACCTATGATCCGGCGACACGAAACGGCCCGCTGCCGGATGGACGCAAGGTGGACGGGGTAATACACTGGGTATCGGCGGATCGCTCGGTGCCCGCCGAAGTACGTCTGTACGACCGGCTTTTCCGGATCGAAGACCCTGCGGGTGTCGGAGATGGTTTTACGAAATACCTGAACCAGGGATCACTGGAAACGCTTCCCCCCTGCTATGTGGAGGAGAGCCTGAAGGATGCTTCGCCGGAGGCCAGGTATCAGTTTGAAAGACTCGGTTATTTCTGTGTTGATGTAAAAGATTCCACACCGGGAAAACCTGTGTTCAACCGTATTGCGTCTCTTCGCGATTCCTGGACCAAGATAGCCGGGCAGGAAAAGGGATAAACATCCGCACAAAATCATGCAGTAATGTAATGACACAAAGGAGATACGCGTGGACCTGGGGATATTGAACAATCTGGATAACGAAGGCCTGAAAAACTACCTCAAATTTCTCCTCTGGCACTACAGGGTCGTTGACGGTTTCTGGTTCCTCTCCGTGGAGGAAAAGTATGATCGTTCTTCAGCGGAACACCTCGATGAGGTCGTCTGGGCGAAGATAGCAGGGATGTCCGCGCAGGACATTATCCACAGGTTTCATATTCATGAAAAAGGATTGAGAGGTTTCGCGGAAGCCATGCGGTATTGTCCATGGACGATGATTGTCGGGTATCATATTGAAGAGAGAGACAATGAAGTGATCTTGACGGCGCCGAAGTGCGTCACCCAGGTCGCGCGGGTAAAGCACGGCCTGCCGGAATTTTACTGTATGGAGATGCATTTGAGGGAGTTTGAATCCTTTGCCCATGCCGTCGATCCGGGTATAAAGGTTGAATGCATTTTTGCACCGCCCGACCACCCGCCTGATTGTTTCTGCAAGTGGCGCTTTACAGTGTAACTATATGCGGGCAAATACGATGGTATGATGGTAAACAGAGAATTTGTGCTCGAAGACAGAGACGTCATCGAGCTGCATATATAAGGGTGAACAATAATCCCGGATCTTATATTAGGAGGAACCTCATGCCGGACTCTTCCCCGCAAACACGCTCATTCCGCTCCAGCGGCTCCAATCGCTCGCGTTCGGCTTCGGAACTTTTGCTTGCGCAAAAGACCGAGCTTCCTCGCCTCACGACGGTTTGCTACAGGAAAGCCCGACATGAGGTTCCCATGATATATCCGGGATAATCAGAAAAAGGAGGACCGCATGAAGCTTCCACAGTATATCACGACAGAAGAGGTAAGAAGGGTATGCAAGGCTTTGAAGATAAGGGACTGGACAAAGCTGAAGGCAGCCAAGGTGCTTTCCAAAGAGGCAAAGACGATACTCGCCGAGGTAAATACCGAAAAGATGAAGATAGACCTGGAAGAATTTCGCGTTGGTCTTGAGGTGGAGCTTGAACACGGTATCAGGTTCCGAGACGCAAACGTGACGAATAATCATCCTATCATAACCGGCATGATCGTTATTGCCCATCTCAAGGAATCACTCGATTATTACAAGCTTCTTGAGGTCGCTGAGGTGGAAGGTGACCTCATGAAGGCAATCTCCGCCGGGAACGCTACAAAGACCAAAGGGTACTTTAAAAAACTTGCCCATGCAAAGATTGCCCTGGCGAAGGTGCAGGCTGCGCAGGTTAAATAATCCGGCCCCGGAAATTTGCCGCACGATAACAGGGCGGGACCTTGACGGGTCAAGGTTCATTATAATTATACCGGATACCGGCCAGATCGTGCCTATCGTAAAGAAAAAATAGAACGGGCGACTATATGCAGGAGTTTTTCCTTGCCCGCAGCGGATAGGCCGAGCATATCGATCTCAGCCCTGAGACCTTCTGTGGTGCCGTAATGGCCCACGTAACCGTTTGTCCGTGCCACAGCCGTAGACGATATGAGATCGGCTGGCTTGGGATATATGGCAACAAACTCATTGAAAAGCTCACGTACCCGCCTCAGATAGTATTTTTGGTGATAGTCTTCGGCGAGATAAAATTCCCCGGCAGGCACGATCTCTGTAAATATTCTGGTCTTTTGTCGTGCCTCCCGGAGGGCCTTCGATTCCGATGCTATCCGTTTTTGTTCCTCATTATGGAAGTGTATCATCGACATGTACTGGCGTGATGATTGTCTGGCGACAGGTTCGTGGTTAGCCCAGAAGATATCAAGGAGTTGCGCATAGGATACCTTCGTGGGATCATAATCCATCTGGAGCGTTTCCGCTTGATCACCGAGGCTGTGATAGGTAGGGTTTTTCTTTGTGCCTCCTGCGTATCCGACACGGGTGCGAACAACACCGGGAATAAGCCCGAACCGGGCATCGGGTCCCCAGAATCACCCCATGGAGAACGTAGCAGTCTCTGTCTTTGACGGTACCGCGAGGTCTATGGGTGGAATGGAGATTGAATTCAGGGATACCTTTCCTTTATCTTTCGAGGCAACTTTGTCACATGCAGCGATAAAACCTGTGCAGCCAAGCCCCATGAGTCCCATTAACTTCACAAAAGATCTCCTGTTTATCAACCTGCACTGTGTATCCGTTTTATCATGGTCCATATTTTATTATAAGCATGATTTAGTACTAAACAAGGGGCGGTTGTAACACAAGGGAGTTCAGTGTATAATGGCGTAATGGATGAGATAGAGGCTGTTGAGATTCCCGTAGACGGTGTGCTTGACCTGCACACCTTTCAACCGCGGGAAGTCAGGGAACTCGTCACCGACTATCTCGCCCTGTGCCGTGAGAAGAGTATTTTTGAGATACGGATCATCCATGGGAAAGGTACAGGACAATTGAGGCGGACAGTCCATGCCGCCCTCGGTAAAAATCCTGTTGTTCAATCTTTCCGGCCGGCAGGAGA
>JAQTNJ010000251.1 GCA_028713955.1 Syntrophorhabdaceae bacterium | reverse complement strand
TTTCGGACGCAACTGGAAGCCCTTGTAGAAACAATAAAGGGGGTGACGCCTTGAATAACGGAAAACTTCTGGCTGGATTGGATGCAGGTCACATTAATACGAAGGCCGTAATAATGAGGGGCAAGGAAATCCTTGGCTATTCCACGGCCCCCACAGCATGTGATGTAGCGGCTGCGGCTCAAACAGCACTAAATGATGCCCTGAAAAGTGCGGGTATCTCCGGTGGTGAACTGGCCGGCATCGTCACCACGGGAATCTTTAGAGATATGGTTAAGACACCGGCATTGAACGTAACCACAACGGTGCCCGAATACGTAGCGGATGCCAAAGGGGCTTTATTCCTTAACAATGACTCAAGAACAGTCATCGATATTGGCGGAAATGTACATAAAGCGATCAGTTATGACCAGAACGGGAATGTGCTGGATGTAATTCAGAATGATAAATGTGCTGATGGCCTGGGCATTTTCTACACGAGCATAGCGAAACTTCTGGGGGTAAGCGAGGAGGAGCTGTCCCAATTAGCCCTAAAGTCGACCAAAAATGTGTCTGTTGCTATTCAATGTGCCCTGTCCGCCGAATCAGAGGCCATTGATCTGATGTGTCAAGGAGTGGACGCTACGGATGTAGCAGATGCCATCACCAGATTCATGGTTGAGCGCGTTGCTGCTATGTCCACCTGTATGCCCCTTACGAAAGAGATCGTGGTAGCTGGAGGATTGGCCAGATCTCAAGCGGTTATTAACCACCTTCAGAATCTGATAAAACAGGAGGTAAGCGTGGTGAACCTTCCTGAGTATGTAGGCGCAATAGGAGCTGTAGTGAGTTATGGAGGTGGAAAATGAGTGAGTATGCTTCGATAAATAAACAGCTGGATTGGACAAAGGCTAAGGTGATAGCGGCTGGAGTCGATATTGGAGCAGTGACATCCAAAGCATTGATACTGCTTGACGGACAACCCTATGCATCTTCTCAGGTTACGACCCGAACACCCAAAGAATCGGCTTTCGGTGCTATAAACGAGGCCCTGAGCAAAACCGGTTTAAAACTGGAAAATATCCATTACATAGTCGCGACCGGTCGCGGGAGCGTGCAGGTGACCTTTGCTCATAAAGCTATATCGGAAATTGCATGCGGCGCGGCAGGGGCGGTACGAATATGGGGCCCATCGGTCCGTACGGTGCTCGATGCCGGAGGGCAAAGTTGCAGGGTGATCCACTGCACCGAAAAGGGCAGAGCAACCTCATTCCTCTGGAACGACAAATGTGCCGCTGGTATCGGAAGGTCGATGGAAGCATTTGGCGATCTGGTTAAGAAAGACCTGACGGAGATGGCAAACATCGCGCTCCAGTCTGATAAATTTCCCAAACTGAGTGACTTTTGCGCCGTATATGCACAGTCCGAAGCCCTGGATCTCATTCGAAGCAAAGTACCAATAGAAGAGCTGATAGCGGGTTACCATTACGCTATGGCCAGGAGGATCAGCACATTGGTGGATAGATCGGGTGTGAAAAAGGATTTCGTCATCATTGGAGGGCTGGCCAAGAATCCAGGAATAATAAACCGGGTGGAAAGCATCCTGAAGATAAGCAGGCTGGCTCCTAAGTCTGAATGGGATCCTGCATTAACACCGGCCCTGGGTGCAGCTCTATATGCGGGTGGTTTCTACAAGAGGCAAGGATAACCAGGTACTGTCAGTATAATTGTGTCTGGTGTTTTGTTTTACATGGCAAATGTTATATAGTTATATAGATAGAATGTGAACTTAGAACGGCATTGGATCCCGATATACGCGATATAGGAGGTGAGGGGGTTTCGCGAAGAGAAAGACCTGCCGGGCGTTGCACCGGCCCATGCTTTGTAAGGAAGTGATTCAAATAACATGAAGAATGCTTTGTCGACAGCATGCAGCATGGATTTGTTGATGCTGTAAAGCTTCAAAAAAAGAACCGATAAGGGGGAATTATGAAAGCTTTGACAAAGGTATTATTTGTGGGTCTTTTGGTATTCGGTCTTTACACCTCTCTCATCGCGGCAGATCCGATCCTCCTGGGTGTCCCGACTTCGCTGAAACTCTTAGAGGGCTATGAAAGCCACAGGGCGGTAGTCCTGGCCGTAGAAGAGATTAATGCAAAAGGCGGCGTCACTGTAGGGAACGAAAAGCGATTATTCAAGGTAGAATCACTTGACATTCGGGACGGCGAACCCGGAGTCCCGGTTTCCGAAGCGCTTCTCGGTATCGAGAAAATCATTCTCCATAAGAAGGTATATGCAACACTCGTGGGCAATTTCAGGTCTGAAGCGCTACTCGCTGCTATGGACATCTATTCAAAGTACAAGGTCATCAATATTGGAAGTATCCCGATGTCGCCAAAATTCCAGCAAAAGGTTCTGAGCAACCCGGAAAAATACAAATATTCATTTAGAGTATGTCTTGAAGCAACGGGCCTTTCCAGATACATGAGCGGCTTGATGAAATTGATTGGAAAGGATTTTGGTTACAACAAGGTATTTATAGCCACCCAGGATGTCCTGTGGGCAACGGCAACGGGTTCCATGATGGAAAAATGGTACAAGGATAACGGCTGGACAGTACTTGGTTTTGAGAAGTATCCCACCGGGGCTTCAGATTTTTCTACTACTCTGATGAAGGCAAAATCGGGCGGCGCACAGCTTATCCTGGTCATATTCGACATGCCTACCAGCGGAATCCTCGTCAAACAGTGGAAGAGCATGAAGATCCCCGCCCTGATGGCAGGATATAACGGGCCGCTTATGGGTTCAAAGGCGTGGCAGACCTTTGGAGAAGACATTGAGGATTCACTGAATATTATAGAAGACATAGGCCCTATTCCGGTGAGGGCTTATCCCCCGGCGACAAAATTTTACGAGGCATACACAAAAAGATGGAAAGAAAGCCCTCAGGCAGGCCACGGGGTTGGCGCCTCATACGATGCGGTGTACATGCTCGCTGCTGCAATTGAAAAAGTAGGAACGTTAGACCCGGATAAAGTATCTGCCGCTCTTGCCGAGACCGATATGACAGGAGTGGTGGGCAGGCTAAAATTCGACAAAGGACATCAGCTGATCTATGGAGAAGACCCGAAGACAGGCGGATTAGGTGTTTGGTTCCAGTGGAAGAAGGGTGAAAGGGTTATCGTATATCCTGAATCCGTAGCTGATGGAAAGATAGATAAACCGGTGTGGACAAAGTAACTCCCTGCTGTTACGGACACAGACATGCCGGAGGGCCGGCAGGCGTCAAGTGACGCCGGTCGGCCTTGATTAGCGTATCTGATCTGATGTAGATTAAAGGAATCTTGCGCCATCATGTCCAAAAAGGTCACCAGAAGAGAACACATCATCCAGGCAGCTATTGAAGTCTTCGGCAAGAAAGACTTCCAGAGTGCAAGCATTTCTGAAATAGCTCAAAGGGCGGGTATTGCCGACGGCACCATCTATCAGTATTTCAAGAACAAGGAAGATCTCTTCTTCTCTATTCCTATTGAGAAAACGAACGAATTCCGCAGCCAGGTCGAACTACATCTGGAAGGGATCACGGGGGTTTTCAACAAGCTTCGAAAATTCGTATGGTACTTTCTTTATTTTTTTAAAACCAACCCCGAGTATGGAAGGCTATTGATGCTCGAGATGCGGGTGAACAAGAGTTTTGTTAAGACAGATACATACGACTTTCTCAAGCAATCGGTACGTTCAGTATGGGATATCATCGAAGAAGGGCGGAAGGAGGGTGTCATCAGAACAGATATGGATATCTATATTCTGCGCCATCTGGTTTTGGGCATTCTTGAACACATGGTGAGCCGCTGGCTCCTGAAAGATACAAAATACGATATCCTGGAACACCATCAACAGGTGAGCCGGCTACTGATCGACGCGTTGAGAAGCAGGACCCACAATCAGTCGACATAGAGCAATACCAGCCGTTTATTCCTGATATCGGCCGCCCTGTTATCATATGCCCATCTGTCCATTGCCTTTGAGATGAACTCTCTGCCGTTGTCCATGCAGATTACATCTAGGTAGCCCCCGGGTGTGCTTCAATCCCTCGAGATGGTACAGACGGTGTACCCTTTTGTGGTTCACCTTCCATCTTTCAGACCCTAAGGAGCACATATATCCTCATGAAGCATGTGCTTATCCAGTGAGAGGTCTGTCACCATCTGTTTGAGCCTTCTGTTCTCCTCCTCAAGTTGCCGTAATCTTCTTAGCTCGTTTGTCCACAGTCCGCCGTATTTCTTCTTCCACCGGTAAAACGTTGCCTGGTGATCCCCACCTTCCTGATCACCTCCCTGACGGGTGCTCCCGGTTCGGCCTGCTTCAGGGTAAACACGATCTGCTCCTCGGTGAACTTCGATGTCTTCATGACAAAATTCTCTTTGTT
>JAQTNJ010000250.1 GCA_028713955.1 Syntrophorhabdaceae bacterium | reverse complement strand
CCGATGAGGTCTTTGAGAACTACCTTGGCGGCAAAGGCCTTGGTGTTTACCTGCTCCTGAAAAGGTGCAGACCAGGGATAGACGCTTTCTCACCGGAAAATCCATTTATCATTACCCTGGGTCCGATCAGCGATACGAATATCTGGGGATCGAGCAGGTATGGTGTCTTTACAAAGGCCCCCCTGACCGGTATCTTCTCGGAGTCCTATTCCGGCGGCAGAGTAACGGAGCCGATAAGCAGGACCGGCCATGATGCGATAATCCTCGAAGGGGCGTCCGTCGGGCCTGTTTTCCTGGAGATAGACGAAGAGAAGGTTTTCTTCCATGACGCCTCGGATATATGGGGATTAGATTCATACCGGGCGCAGGATCTGATCACGGAAAAGGTGAAGAGAAAAGACGCAGGGGTGCTTGTTATAGGCCCTGCCGGGGAGAACCTTGTGAGGTTCGCATCGGTGGTGAATGACTACTGGCGGTGCGCCGGAAGAACGGGTGTGGGGGCGGTTCTCGGCTCGAAAAAGGTGAAAGGTCTTGCGTTCCACGGAACGAAAAGGCGGGAGGTCGCCCAAGGGGAAACTGTCGAAGGTTTCCGGAAGGAATGGACAAAGAAGGGGAAGATCCATCCCTATGCCCAACCGTATAAGATCTTCGGCACGCCGGGCCTCGTTTCTGCTGTCAATAACGCTGAAGCATTTCCGACGCGGTACTGGTCAGAAGGTGTCATGGAGGGCTGGAAGAATATCAGCGCTGAAACGCTCCACACAAAATTTTCCGTGAAGCGAAGGGCCTGCAACAGATGTTTTCTTGCCTGCGGCAGATTAACGACTGTAACAGAAGGAAAATATAAGGGGCTCACCATTGATGGTCCTGAGTACGAGACAATCTATGCCATCGGCGGGCTTTGCCTCATCAAAGACCTCGGAGAGATCATCTACCTCAACGACATATGCGACAGGCTCGGCATTGATACCATTACGGCAGGCAACCTTGCAGCTTTTACAATAGAGGCATTACGGAAAGGGAAGATCACCGGGAAGCTTGACTACGGAGACGCTGAAGGCATTGCATCGCTATTTCATAAAATAGCCCGGAAAGAAGGTATAGGGGCTGTTCTGGCAGAGGGTGTGCGCCATGCGGCGAAAGAATGGGGCCTTGAGGATTTCGCGATCCATGTAAAAGGGATGGAGCCGGGCGGATATGATCCGAGGATATTTAAAGGTATGGGACTTGCCTACGCTACGTCCGACAGGGGAGGGTGCCACATCCGTTCCACCTTTTTCAGGGCAGAGGCCTCAGGGATGATACCCGCCGATCAGATAGAAGGCAAGGCGGAGATGTTTCTTGATTTCGAAGACAGGCTGATTGTCCATGATGCCCTTATCATGTGCAGGTTTTACCGCGACATTTATCAGTGGAAGGAACTCCTGGAGATGGTAGGGATGACAACAGGCATGGGTCTTACAAAGGATCAGCTAAGAAGGATTGCGTCGAATATCCAGACTGCAACGCGTATCTTCAATATGCGGGAAGGGGTTACAAGGGCGGATGATACGTTACCGAGGCGTTTTTTCGAGGAGCCCATCGGATCGAAGAACAGCGTCATCACACGTGAGGACCTTGAGAAATTAAAAGACGATTATTACAGGCTCAGAGAATGGGACGAAAACGGCATCCCGGTAAAAAAGCCGCCGTGCATTTAGCCGTGCATTTAATAGGTCCAATAGTCCTATAAGACCTATTTTTTGCTCTCTGCTCTAAGCTCTCCGCTCTCTGCTCTAAGCTCTCCGCTCTCTGCTATGCAAAGAGATGATCGACCATGCGGTTGATCATCTTGTTGCCTTTTACCTCAGTCTCGAAAAGCGGTATCACGGCCCTCACCCTGTCGCCGAAGATCTGCCAGATCTCTTCCATGTGTTCATCCTGCATCTTGACCCTGTTGAGAACAAATTCGGACGCGTCTTTGCTGACCTGGTCTTTCTGGATGATACCGTTCACAACGACACCGCCGACGGGGATGCCGAATTCATAGAACCAGTTGATAAACCTCGTGATAACAGCGATGGGAAGGCTTTCCGGCAGTGTTGCGAAGAAGAATGCCGTAAGCTGGTCATTGGTGAGAAGGCTCTGTGCCTTTGCCATCCTGTCTTTGAAGCCAATAAGGTAGTCCATGAGAGGGTCTGCCTCGTTCTTCTTGGAAAATGAGAGCATCTCCCTGAGCGATTTGGCCTCTTCCCTGCTCTTCAGCATCTTTTCTACCCAGAGAGAATAGACCTTTGACATGCCGAGGAGTCTTCTTGCGTTTGCTGTTGGGGCTGTATCGAATACATAGAAATCATATTTATCTTCGAACATGATGTCTGTCATGTTCTCGAACATGGCGGATTCTTCAAAAGCCGGGTTCATCGTTGCCGACTCTACAAAGTCATCTGCCTTTGTTGTAAGGTCGGCAAACCTGAGAAACCAGTTTATCTTCTCGCGGATCTCTTGTTTTGACCGCTCTATCGTATCCTTTGTATCGATCTCAAAGGCGAAACACCTGTCATCGTCACAGACAACAGCCGCCTTTCCAAAGACATCCTTTTCAAAGAGGTTAGAAAGGCTGTGGACAGGGTTTGTGGAAGCGAGGAGGGTCCTCTTGCCCTGCTTGGCAGACCATAACGCTGCTGTGCCGGCCATAACAGTCTTGCCGACACCCCCTTTTCCCCCGAAAAAGATATATTTGAGATTCGGGTGATCGTTCATGTATTTTGTCATGCTAATTGTGATTTGGTCCATGTGAGACTCCTTGTTTATGAGAATGACCTCAAAAAAACATCTTATCTGCGAGCTTTTCGATCATACCAAGACCGGTAACATCCCGTTCCATTTCCGGAACAGAGGCGAGTATCTGATCTTTGAAAACCTCATCAATGACCTTAAGGTACTTATCCTGCATAATAAGCCGGTTTTTGAGATACTCCGGTATCTTTTGGGTCTTCAGCTCGGGAGGCAGAACACGGTTAATAATATATCCGCTCAGCGGGACATCGAATTTCGCAAAGAGCTCCGCTGCCTTAAGCGTATCATTGATTATCATTTGTTCCGGTGTTAAAACGAAGAAAAAGGCGGTCTTTTCTTTGTCTGTCAGGATGCCTGACGATTTATTGATCCGTTCCTTGATGTAGAGAAGCTCATTGAGGATCGCATCCTCGTCGAGCTCCTTGTCACGGCGTATGACGGCCGCGACCTGGTCATATTCACGCATCTGCTGGCGGAGATTGGTGATCTTGTCTATCCATTCATCGTATACCGATGCCATGCTCAGGTAATACAGCGCGTGGCCTAAAGGTACGAGGTCATAGATATAGTAATCGTACCCGCCATGGACAACGATGTCGACGACCTCATCAAAGATGGCGCTCTCTTCCATTGCAGGCTCCGCTGCAGCTGCCTGGATATAGCTCTCGATCTCGTCAGGGATTTTGTCCATGCCGTACATGTCGATGATCTTTTTTCGTATCTCCTGCTGGTATTCCCTGACCCTGCGGTCAGCATCGATCTCCTGGGCATAGAGATTCGGCATGATCTCTGTCGGTCCTTTTCCGAATATATCCTTTTTGAATATATCGCTCAGAGATGCCTGCGGGTCTACGGAAAAAACGAGAACACGTTTTCCCTGTTTCGCGAGATAGTAGGCAGTAGCCGCAGAAAAGGTTGTTTTACCGAGTCCGCCTTTCCCACCGAACATAATGTAACGCCGTTCCGGAAATTCATCAAAAATTTTTACTAATGAAATGGGAACCACCCCCTTGTTAGAATTTCAAATTTCAAATTTCAAATTTCACAGCACTTCTTTATCTTAGAATTTCAAATTTCAAATTTCAAATTTCACAGCACTTCTTTATCTTAGAATTTCAAATTTCAAATTTGAAATTTGAAATTCAGGTGCATTAAGCCAATCCGTCTGTTAAGTCTTTTTCTTTCAGCATCCTCCGCTTCCATGTTGAGATCTGAGGAACAACATAGGGTAAGAGGCGCAAAGAGTAATAAGGCGGGAGGATCGGTACCCCGAGCATATCACCCATGGTAATGAGGATAAAGAGGTGTTCCATGCTCGCCCGTGACTTGAGGGCAAAACGCGCCGAGTCATGTGCCGCAACGCCATATACAAATTCTTTCACTGCACTGAAAAAACCACCTTTTTTCTTTTCTTCTGACATATTACCTTTCTCCTTGAACTTTTCTTGTTAAAGGTTACAGGCCTCAGGCAACAGGTTATAAACCTGTGTTGCCTGAGGCCAAAGATTCGCTATTATGCTTTCGCTGCCGCTGCAGCCTGGGTTTTTATTATCGTCCTGTATCGTCTCAATGCCTTCATTCCTTCCATACCCAGGATAAGGGCGGCGATGACGAGAAAGAAACCAACGAGACCCATCA
>JAQTNJ010000249.1 GCA_028713955.1 Syntrophorhabdaceae bacterium | reverse complement strand
TTGAAAAAGTATTCCATGAACGAGTCAAGGAGTTTTCTGTTGCCTTTTACGGGCCGGGCGTCTGTCAGGATTATCACGTCCAGACTTTCAAAGATGCCCTGCTCATAGGTGATCCTGTCTTCTATCCTTTTCTTCCAGTCCCCGACAGATCCCCGCCACTTTTCATTTGAGGGCATGATGCCGCCTTTGCACCGCTCAAAACCGACTGCGTGCAGCCTGTCCGCAGCCTTCCGGGAAAAGATCTCGTAATAATAATCAACGAGCTGTTTCGGTCCGGGACCGTCTTTCAATATCCTGATATTCCTCTGTTCAAACTCTTCACGCCACTTCTTCCCGAGATTGTCGGACGGGAAGTTTTTATCCGGTTCGTCGTAGATGATCAGGTTGTCCTGATCGGTGATCATCGTCTGCTCGTCTCTGCCTTCGCTACCGAGCCCTGCCCATACGTAGTCTGTAGGAGGTTTTCCTAACCCTTCCCCTTCCATCTCATTTTCCACCATGGTTAGTATCTTGATGATGAGTTTATCCCGGGCGATGCGAAAAAGGTCGTGGACGTCCAGGATGGTCTCCTCTTCAAGGTAGAAATTTTCTATGCCTGCAACCGCTGTTTCATGACACGCCCGCAACTCCTCCAGTGAGATAGCCCCATCGATCTTGTGGAGCACGAGTGATGAAAACTCGGATTCGAAGATCTCATAATCCTTAAGGGTCGATTGAAGGGTGTTGCCAAGCCCGGCGAGGAGCCTGTACCGCTCGTTTCGCAGAAGGAGGCGGTCTTTTATACTATCACGGTGGTCTTCGATGTACGATTCGATGATGGAGAAGTTCAGCGGCATCTATTATCCTGTAATGCTTTCCAGCATCTTCCTGCTTGCCATGAGCTTTCCACGTTTTTCCTGTAACTCATTGAAGCTTGCCTCATTCTTTGCGATAACCTCCGGGGGCGCCTTTTCCCTGAAGGCGGGGTTGTTCAGCTTGCCGGAGATCCTTTCACTCTCTTCATGGATCTTCAGGAGTTCCTTTTCGATACGCCCCAGTTCCTTCTGTACATCAATCAACCCGTGGATGGGAACAAAAACCTCTATACCCTTATGAACACCTACTGCTGAATGTTCCGGCGCATCGCCGTCGATGAACAGGATATTCCCGATCCTCGCGAGGTCTTTCATATAGAATTCATACGCCTCGAGAAGGGATTGGTGACCGTTCGCACGGATGACGACGCCGATCTTTACGTTTGGGGCTATGCCCGTTTCGCCGCGTATGTTGCGGATTACGTCGATGACCCCCATGATCGTTGCCATGTTTGTTTCGCTTTCTTCGTCCAGCTCGGCTTCGTTGAACACCGGGAACCCGGAGACCATAACGCTCTCGTTGTCACGGCCCGGAAGGCGCTGATAGATCTCTTCGGTGACAAAAGGCATGATCGGATGCAGGAGCTTCACGATATCCGTGAGGGTCCTGTAGAGGACAGACCGTGTCGCATCTGTATCGAATGATGTGACCTTGCCGTAGAGGTTTGGCTTTATAAGCTCCAGGTACCAGTCGCAGAACTCGTGCCATATGAAGGTGTAGAGACTGCTCGCTGCTTCATTGAACCGGTATGAGTTGATGCTTTCAGTCACGTCCCTGATCACCTTTTGTGTCCTTGACCTGATCCACGCGTCGGGCAGGTAGGATGACCGCCTGGTTCCTGTTGGTATCTCCCTGTCCTGCAGGAATGAAAGGGCAAGCTTGGAGGCATTCCAGACCTTGTTCACAAAATTCCTTGCGCCTTCGATCCTCTCCTCTGAGAGAAGGACATCACGTCCCTGTGCGGCAAGAAGGGTAAGGATGAACCTGAACGAATCCGTCCCGTACTGATCCATTATGATAAGGGGGTCAATAACGTTCCCCTTTGATTTGCTCATCTTCTTGCCTTCGGCGTCCCTCACGAGCGCGTGGATGTATACGTCACGGAAGGGCACGTCCCCCATGAATTTCAAACCCATCATGATCATCCGGGCTACCCAGAAAAAGAGGATATCAAACCCTGTTACGAGAAGTGACGTTGGGTAAAATGTCTTCAGGTCATCGGTCTTGTCAGGCCAGCCAAGGGTGGTAAAGGGCCAGAGTCCTGACGAGAACCACGTATCAAGGACATCGGACTCCTGCCGCAACTCGCCTTTACAATCCTGGCAGGTGTCGATATTATCAACGGATACATAGGTTTTGTTGCATCTGTCGCAATACCATACAGGTATCCTGTGTCCCCACCATATCTGGCGGGAGATACACCAATCTCTGATGTTCTCCATCCATTCGAAATAGACCTTTTCCCACATCTCGGGGATGATCCTGACCCGTTGTGCCCGTACGGCCTCGATTGCCGGTTGTGCGAGGGGTTTCATCTTCAGGAACCACTGGAGTGACAGCGAGGGCTCCACGATGGTCTTGCACCGGTAGCACTTTCCGACACCCAGGTTGTATGGCTCGATCTTTTCAAGGAGGCCTTTTTCCTCCAGTTCCCTGACGATTGTGTCCCGGCATTCGAATCTATCCGTGCCCCTGTAATGAACGGCGTTTTCGTTCATCTTCCCATCGTCATCGATGACCTTGACGACCTCGAGGTTATGTCTCTTCATGATCTCGAAGTCATTGAGGTCGTGTGCCGGCGTAACCTTGAGTACGCCCGTTCCGAATGACGTATCGACGTAGCTGTCGCCGATAACAGGGATCTTTTTCTCCACGATTGGCAGTATGACGTATTTCCCGACATATCTTCCATATCGTCCGTCATCGGGGTTCACTGCAACGGCTGTATCGCCAAGCATGGTCTCGGGCCTTGTCGTTGCGACCGTCAGGTATCCGTTGCCTTCCGCCAGGGGATACCGGATATGGTAGAGATGCCCATTTGTTTCTTCATGCTCGGCTTCAAGGTCTGAAAGGGCGGTCTTACACCGCGGGCACCAGTTGATGATGTAGTTGTCCCTGTAGATGAGCCCTTCATTGTAAAGCCGTACAAATACCTCGCGGACAGCCCTCGAAAGCCCCTCGTCCATTGTGAAGCGTTCCCGGGACCAGTCACAGGAGCAGCCGAGTCGCTTGAGCTGTTCTATGATAGTGTTCCCTGATTGTTCTTTCCATTGCCAGACCCTTTCGATAAATGTATCCCGGCCGAGCATCTCACGAGTCTGCCCTTCCTTCGCGAGCTCCCTCTCAACGACATTTTGCGTCGCAATGCCTGCATGGTCTGTACCGGGAAGCCAGAGCGCATTGAAGCCTGCCATCCTCCTGAATCGAGTTACAATGTCCTGGAGGGTATTATTTAATGCGTGCCCCATGTGAAGAGAGCCGGTAACATTCGGGGGAGGGATAACCATGGAAAAGGAAGGCTTCGGGGAACTGCCCTCTGCCGTAAAGAATCCCTTTTCAACCCAGAACCTGTACCACTTCTCTTCAATAGCGTGAGGATTATAAACCTTGTCCATCATATCAAATTCTCCAATATCAGTATTCAAAATATTTCCGTTCCATCAAAGTGGTATATTCCATGGCAAGGGAAGGAAGATCTTCTCAAAAAGATTAAAGGCATAGCGATCTGTCATACCCGCGATAAGATCACACACGCATATTGCCGGTTCGTCATAAAAATCGTTCCTTTCGGTCTCTTTCAGGAAGGCATCAGGATTCTTCAGGAAATGCCGGTAAAGGTCGGTGATGATCCTGGAGCATTTCAGGAAGTCCCCATGGACGACATTGCTGTCATATACCGCTTCATAAATAAAATCCCTTAGTTGCACGATGTGTTCTTCGAGCTCCTCTCCAAAATGTACCTGTAATTCAGGGTCTTTCTGCGTCTCCGATATAACCCCCCGTACCATACGGTCGATCCTGTCCGAGACGGTGAAACCAAGGAATTCCCTGCACTTCCCGGGCAGGTCCTCTTCTGTGATGACGTTCCCCCTGATCGCGTCATCTATATCGTGATTCAGGTAGGCGATAACGTCGGCAACCCTCACCACCTCAGCCTCCCTTGTAAGAGGCTTTTCTGCCTCATCCCTGATAACGATCTCCCCCTTGCCCTTTGAATGGCGTACGATGCCGTCCCTCACTTCATGGGTAAGGTTGAGCCCTTTACCATCCCTCTCCAGGATGTCCGCAACCCTGAGGCTCTGCTCATAATGGCGAAACCCTCCCTCGTGAATGCCGTTGAGGACCTCTTCCCCTGCGTGGCCGAATGGTGTATGGCCGAGATCGTGTCCGAGGGAGATTGCCTCAACGAGGTCTTCATTCAGGTCGAGCGCTTTTGCAATGGTTCGTCCTATCTGGGCAACCTCGAGGGTGTGGGTGAGTCTTGTCCTGTAATGGTCGCCGGCAGGGGAGAGAAAAACCTGTGTCTTGTGTTTCAGTCTCCGGAACGATTTGCTGTGGGTTATCCTGTCCCTGTCGTGCTGGAATGCGGGCCGTATGTCGCATTCAG
>JAQTNJ010000248.1 GCA_028713955.1 Syntrophorhabdaceae bacterium | reverse complement strand
TCTTCGAGGTAAAAGAGGAGGAAACTGCCGGGATGGAGACACTGGTGCGGGAGGAGATGGAGCGGGTAGTTACCCTTTCCGTTCCCCTGAAGGTTTCGATTGGAAAGGGAGATAGCTGGGCTGCGGCTCACGGTTAGACGGTTCCGACATTACCGCCATCAATTCGGCGCAACCAATAAAGACAAAGACGGAAAAATAGATCCAGAAAAGAAATGCGATGAAAACGCCGTAGGTGCCGAAAAATGTGGTAAGTCTGCCTATATGAAGGATGAAATGTTTGAAGAGGAACTTCCCTGTATACCATAAGATCGTACCAAGGGTTGTGGAAGTGAAAAGCAACCGCTTGTTGCGGACCGGCGTGAGAAAATAGTAGAGCAGAAAAAACATTCCAAAGGCAAAGATCATATCAAAAATAGAAAATGCATAGACAAAAGGCGTTTTCATTATAAAGGGAGGCAATGTTTTAATGATCCGGGACTGGATCATCACGGTAAAGATGAAGCTGAAGAAAAGCATGGTCTGGACTATCGCGAAAAGCGAAGTGAGAAGAAGCTCCTCGCCCTTGCCCTTGATAAAGCTCTTTGGATTTTTACCGAAGATGATGTGGAATGAAGGCCTTAAAACAGCGAACAGCCTGGACGTGAAAAAAAAGAGGAACAATATCCCCAGCGGCCCTGACAGCTTCTTCGATACGGAGATTACGTTCAGTTCTTTTATAAACTTCTGTATCACGATGGTATTATAAGGTTCCGGTATAATATTCTTGATGTATTTCACCAGATGCACCGCGGGGTTGCTCAGGTCTATCACATAACCAAGGATAAAGATGGAAAGGAGGGTAAAAGGGATAAAGGTAAGGAGCACGTAATAACAGATGGAAGAGACAATTATATTCCCGTGGTCCCGCTGGTATTTTTTAAAGAGTCTCTTGATAATGTCCCAGAGATAATGAACTGCCTGCTTAACCCTTTTTTTATCGATACCCCTTTTCATAGATCCCCCGGTTATTGTAGCATGACGTGGCAGGTTAGCAAAATTAAAAAAGTGAAAGGTGAAAGGCCCTCGTAATTCGTGAATCGTAATTCGTAATTGGACAAACCTAATGAAAGGTGAATGTGTCATTGCGAGCGGAGCGCGGCAATCTCATTAATAGTTCATACCCTATGAGGTCGCTACGTCGCTTCGCTCCTCGCACCTTGTGCTTTTCCTCTTACGTCTCACGAATTACGAATTACGGTTGTTTCGCTATCAGCCATGAGCTATGAACTATGAGCTGTCTTTCTCACCCTATTCTAATTCTCGGGTCGGCGAGCGCGTAGGATATATCGGCGATGAGATTGCCGAGGAGCGTCAGGAATGCGCCGATGACGAGGATCCCCATGATCGTGGGATAATCCCGCGCCATGACGCTCATGTAAAAAAGCTGCCCCATTCCCGGGATAGAGAAGATGCTCTCGAAGATAACGCTTCCGCCGATAAGCCCCGGGATAGAGAGCCCGAGTATCGTGATCACCGGCAGGAGGGCGTTCCTCAGGGCATGTTTTTTGAGGACCATGCTTTCCGGCAGCCCTTTAGCGTATGCCGTCGTGATGTATTCCTGACGCAGCACTTCAAGGAGGCTGTTCTTCATATAGCGGGATATGCCGGCAAGTCCTCCGAAACCGGAGATACAGACCGGCAGGATCAGGTGCTTCGCCACATCGATGGTCTTGCCAAAGAAAGAAAGCTCACTGAAATTAAATGATTTGATGCCTGATATGGGGAGCAGTTCGAGGTAGACACCGAAGAACATCATCAAAAGCAGCGCGATCCAGAACGTCGGGGCCGCGTACCCCGCAAAGACAAAAGAGGTGAGCACCTTATCGAGGATGCTGTCCTTATAGCGGGCGCAGTAGATCCCGATGGGGATCCCCACAAGGAAGATGAGCGCCATGGACAGGAGATTGATGAGTATCGTGACGGGAAGCCTCTCTTTTATCTTGTCAATGACAGGCCTTCTGTCAGGCGCGAAGGACGTGCCGAAATCGAGTTTTACGACCCGCTTCAACCACATCCAGTACTGCACGTGGAGAGGCTTGTCGAGGCCGTAGAAGGCGCGTATCCTCTCCCTCACCTGTTTGGTCACCTTCGGGTTCATCTCGGAATCAAGGACCCCTGGCTCACCGGGCACGAGATGAATAACAGTGAAGGAGATCAGGGTGATCCCGAAGATCATGGGGACCATGAAAAAAAGCCGCTTAAGGAGATAGCGCAGCATCTGCCTTATACCTCCTCTGATTTTCCGGTACATACCATTTGATAAAGTTATACATCAGGCCTGCGGCAGCGGGTTCGATGCCCTTGAACCTCTTATGGACCGCGACTGTCGCGTAAGGGTAAAAAAGAAATGCATAGGGCGCTTCCTCGGCGATTATCTCCTGGAACCTTCCGTAGTATCTCTCTCGCTTTGCCCTGTCGAAGGTGTGTCGCGCCTTTATGATAAGTTCGTCAACCTCTTTGTTCTCGAATGATATGAAGTTGAGTTCCTTAAGCCCCTGTTTTGAGGAATGCCAGATGTCATAGGGATCAGGCTCGGGATTGATCGACCACCCAAGTATGACGGCTTCAAAATTCCGTTTGTCGATGAATTCGTTGATCAGGCTCGCCCATTCGAGAACCCGTATCTTCACCGTGATGCCGATCTCAGAGAGCCTCCTCTGGATCAGCTCCGCACACTGTATCCTGACGGTGTTGCCCTGGTTGACAAGGATCGTGAATTCAAAGGGACTGCCGTTTTTTTTCAACATGTCATCCGGTCCTTTTTCGTACCCGGCCTCTTTTAAAAGCGCCAGCGCCTTTTCCTTGCTGTAGCGGTATCTTTTCACGTTGCCGTTATAGGCCCACATGTTCGGCGTAAAAGGCCCTGTAGCCTCTTCGCCCAGCCCGAGGAGTATGCCGTCGATTATCTCTTTTTTGTTGATCGCGTAGGATATTGCCTGTCGTACACGCTTGTCTTTGAAAGGTCCGTGTTTTAGATTAAACCCGAGATAGGTATAGTTGAAGGCAAGGTATTTGAATTTGTTGTACTCCTGCTTGAACCTCGGATACTCTGTCTGCTTCAGGAATTGCAGCGGCGCGAGTCCCATCATGTCGATGCCGTAGTGCTTGAGTTCAAGGAACATGGTGGCGCTGTCAGGGATGATACGCATCATGTACCGGTCGATGTAAGGTCTCCCTTCGAAATAGTCCTTGTTCGCCGTCAGGATAATTCTGTCACCGGGCACCCATTCCTTGAAGACAAAAGGGCCTGTACCGACAGGTTTCCTGATGAGAGGGGACGTGGTAATATCCTTCCCTTCCAGGAGATGCTTCGGCATGATCGCCGTTGCCCAGCTTATCAGTGCCGGCGCGAACGGTTTATTGTAGGTCACCCTGAAGGTATAGTCATCAAGTACTTCGGCCTTTTTCACGAGTTGGAAATCGGCTGCATATGCCGTTGGCGTCCTGGGGTCAACGGTAACCTTATAGGTATACAGGACGTCGTGCGCCGTAAAGGGTTTTCCGTCATGCCACCTCACGTCCTTCTTCAAACGGAACGTTATGGAAAGGCCGTCCTTTGAGATCTCCCAGGATTTGGCAAGGTCGCCGACGATGTTGAGGTCTTTGTCATACTTGACAAGGCCATTATAAACGAGGCCCGATATCTCATGGGATGCCGAATCTGTGGAAAGAAGCGGGATAAGGTTCGACGCCTCTCCGATCGATGCCATAACGATCATATCCCCGTAGGCAGGCTTCCCCGGGTCATCGTATGACGTTGTCCCTTTCTGCTGTGAACAGCCGAAGAACAGAAAGGCCAGCAATATAAAGATAAGACTTTGTCTGGATAGCATTGACGTGGTTATTCTAACAAAGGTATCTGTCAAAGTAAAGGAGGCGCTTAAAAACCGCTTGACTTTGCGGTGTATTCGTAAATACTAAATGTATAAGGTTTCCAATCTTTTGCCGTGGAGGGGGTTATGACGTTTGGAAAAAAGATTGCCATAAATACAGGCGGAGGTGACGCACCCGGCCTGAATGCTGTAATCGAGGCCGTCGTTATGTCTGCTTCGAAGCGGAACTGGGAGGTCTACGGCATCAAGAACGGTTATGCGGGACTTCTGAATATCAACGAGATAGTGCGGCTGACCCCGGAAATGGTCCGTGGTATCTCAAGCACGGGAGGTACGATCATCGGGACGACCAACAAGGGCAACCCCTTTGAAATGCCTGTCCCCGATGCAGCAGGCGAGGTAGAGATCCGCGACGTCTCGGACAAGGTCGTAGAAAATTTCCAGCGGCTTGGTTTCGACTGCCTTGTTGCCGTGGGTGGGGACGGGAGCCTTAAAATAGCCCATGACTTCTACAAAAAGGGCATCCCGGTGGTAGGCGTCCCGAAGACCATCGATAATGACCTCGGAGGGACAGTGATCACCTTTGGTTTCGATACAGCGGTGAGCATCGCGACAGAGGCGATAGACCGTCTCCATTCGACCGCTCGCTCTCATGACCGCGTCATGGTGGTTGAGGTCATGGGGCGCCACGCAGGATGGATTGCCCTGAACAGCGGGCTTTCAGGGGGCGCCGACG
>JAQTNJ010000247.1 GCA_028713955.1 Syntrophorhabdaceae bacterium | reverse complement strand
TCTGTTCATGCCCATATTACGCTCGGGTTAAAAGACGGCACAGCGAAAGGCGGTCACCTTCTTGAAGGAACTATTATCTTTGCTTCGGAATTATTCGGTATTGCCCTTGATGGTCAGAGACTTGAGAGGCGCTTCGATGACATCACAGGCTTAAAACTCTGGAGTTCTTGAAAAAATCCATATTGAGAAAGCTCTTCAGGGCCAAAACCGCCTTCCCTCTATGGCTTAACCTGTTTTTTTCTTCCGTATTCAGTTCTGCGGCGTATTTCCCTATTGCCGGGATATAGAAGACGGGATCGAATCCGAAACCACTATCCCCGTGCCGCTCGAAACCGATTGTGCCATGGACGTCCCCGTAGAAGACATAGCACCTCTCCTTGTCGGGCATGTAGAGGGCAAGGTATGCCTTGAAGACAGCCTGCCTCTTTTCCCACGGCACACCTTCCAGCTCGTTAAGCAGTTTTGATATCCTGTCTGCGTCGTCTTTGCCGTAGCGTGAGGAATAGATCCCGGGCCTCCCGTCAAGGGCCTCAACTTCGAGACCGGAATCGTCAGCGATAGTATGCAATCCGAACCGGTCACCTGCCTTCCGCGCCTTTTTCATGGCGTTTTCTATATAGAGGGGGCTGTCCTCACTCACCACGATCTTTTCACTGAAATCTCTCAGGGAGTAAAAGGTATCAAACTCGCTGCCAAGAAGCGCTTTGATCTCGTGGAACTTGCCGGTGTTCTCCGTTGCTATAACGACTTCTCTCATACCGGGAAATGTGGACCCAATGCTATCTTCTGGATCCGCGTGATCTCTCCGATCCCTTTATGCGCATACTGATACATGAGGTCAAACTGTTCCTTTGTGAAAGGTGTTTTTTCGGCAGTCCCCTGGACCTCAATGAGGAGCCCTCTGCCGGTCATTACAAAATTCATATCCACTTCTGCTTTTGAATCCTCTTCATATGAAAGGTCTGTGACCACCTGCCCGTTGACGATGCCAACACTAACGGCAGCAACGGAGTCACGGAGCGGGATCTTTTCAAGTATGCCCCTTTTTTTCATGTTCCACAACGCCTCGACAAGGGCTGCATAACCGCCCGTTATGCTCGCCGTTCTTGTCCCGCCATCAGCCTGAATGACATCGCAATCGACCCAGATCGTTCTCTCACCAATAATGTCAAGGTTCACGACAGCCCGCAATGCCCTTCCGATGAGCCTCTGGATCTCGTGTGTCCTTCCGCCGACCCTCCCTGTCACAGCCTCCCTTACCGACCGTACGTGTGTGGAGCGCGGCAGCATTGAATATTCGGCCGTAAGCCAGCCTTTACCGCTATTTTTTAAAAACTGGGGCACCTTCTCTTCAACACTTACCCCGCAGATCACCTTTGTAGCCCCCATCTCTACAAGGACCGAGCCCTCGGGGTACCGCAAGAAACTCTTTTCAATCTTTATGTCACGTATCTTGTCGTTTGTCCGTCCGTTATCTCTCATTCTTAACACCTCTTTTTGTATATTTCTGAAGACCTTCGTGCAATCGATCGAACATCTCTCCCATCTTGTCTTTTGGGGATTCCAATCTCAGGAATATACCCGGCATATCAATACCCAGCAGCATAAAGAGGGGTAACTTTTTTATCTTTTTATTGAATGGAGCGGCTATCATGGTAGCCAATTCCATGGAATTATTGATATGGATCGCCGGTACTTCATCGATGTTCGGAATAGTTCCTTTCCCTCGTTTGGCGTTTGTGGCAGCAACAAAGACACTGCTTGTTCCTCCCACAACCAGGTCGATCGCCAGAAAGACTGTACCATTTGACCTGTTGATCTTGTTGACATTCTCAATGTGCTTATCGAGGTTATCTGCGCCATCATAGTAACTCATGTTGTAGCCCTTTGCACTAAAATATTTTCCGAACATGTTCCATGCGGTCTGGTCTCTCTCTCCCATACGGTAGATCACGAACTGCTCGTCCGCATAGGAGTATGAAAACGAAAAGAGACAAATGACAACAATAAGAAAGTATTTCATCCGAGACTACCTATGACCTGTCCCCTGACCTCTTTCCTCGTCCTCTCGCTCAGGGCGATGACGTCTTTCATGTTGCAGGCTTCCCTTCTGAATATCCAGGCGGTTTCGCTCACTCTCCCCTCCCGGATCGCGTCCTTCCCGTTATTGCAGAAGTCCGTTGCCATATCCCTGAGAACGGCGGCATCTTCGCTGACAACAATATATTCCGCCGACCGGACTGCATAATTATTTCCATTGAAGCTGACCGAAAGTCCTCCATTGTCCTTCACGAGCCCGAAGGCGTCAACATCGGTGATGCTGTCCCCGACGTAGAGAACGTCCTTCAGGGGAACCCCTGTCTGCTTCACGATCCGGAGGATTGCCTCTGCCTTTCCTCTGCCTCCTATCGGGTCGACGTCCTTCATCCATTGATAAACCGGGAGCGAAGGCAGCCGGTCGAAAAAAAATACTTTTAATGCGTCTATGGCGCGCCGCGAATCGGGGGTTACCTTGTTATTATCATCCCATGTGATAGGAGGGAGCTTGAGGAATTTCTCGTGATAGTCCGAGATAATCTTCTTCTCGTCCTCATCCATGCTGTAGCCGTCAAAAGAGACCTTTGTACAGAACATGTTTGCCATGTTCAGGCCCAGGTACTGGCAAACCTCTTTTATGTAATGGATATAGCTTGTGCTCACCACGTAGACCGGCATCAATCCGTTGACAGCCTGCAAGGTTTCCCGGATGTTGTTTACAACGGTTATGTTTTGACCTGAAAACCCCTGTACTTCCCTGTCGGTAACGTCGGCCGCTTTCAGGAAAGGGAGGATAAACCTCAGGGTGCTTCCGTATCTGTACCCTTCGACCTTCTCGATATCGCCGAGATAGTCGTCAAACTTGCTCAGGAGGCTGAAGAGCCTCCCGCCTTCCCGCAGAAAGGCGTCGGCTATCTCGTAGGCATTATCATTCCTGGACACGGGCCCTTCACAATCCGTGATATATATCGTTTTTCTCATCCTCTATCTCCGTACTATGCTCTCCGTGCCGCGCTCTTTAGCTCACCTGCATTGAAATGCGGCGCAGACTATCTCCGTTATATCGACACCACCCGTTAATTCCTTGCCCTCGGAATAAACCTTCTTATTGTCTATTGCTATCTCACCTTTCGAGAGCAGGGACAGGGTATGGATAATGAGGGGGATCTCTATGGCGAACTCCTGGTCCCTCATAATCTTGAAGAGCCTGTCCCTTGAGGTTGCGTCCCCCCTGAAGGCGTTGTCGTAAAGCGTATCTATCTCGTGACCCTCAAGGGCGAGCCTGACAAAGCTTACCGGCGCACCTTCATCGAGGGACGCATCGACCATGTGGATCATTGCGCCGAAGGTCCTCTCCCCGTCCTCTATGGTATTCCTGATGACGTCCTCCCATTTGCCTTTGTATGCATTCGGCAGGGAAGGGTGGAGATTGATGACTATGTACGGCTCAAAGAGCACCTGCGAAACGATTAGCATGTAACCTGCAAGGAATATGATGTCAAAGTCATATTGTTCGATCCTTGACTTTATCTCGCTGTCGAAGAGCTCCCGCCCTTCGCTGAGTTTCAGGCCCCGCTCGTCGAGAAAGCGTTTCGTGCTGAAAAGCTCAACAGGAATCTTCTTTTCCTCTGCATAGGCGATGATCTCATCAGAAACAGGCGATTCCCCTCTGTCCCTGTTCATGAATACAAGGGTTATCTCACCGTCAATGGCCTTCTTCTCAATAGCGTCATTGACGTCTTTCAACAAGGTCAGCGCCTCTTTATCCCTGCCTGTCGTGAACCAACATATCTTCATACAAGCCCCCGTTGTTTCTTTATCGCGTACTATTACCGGGGCTTGCGTCGCCCCCTCCACGAACAAAGTCCGTGGAGCCTCCCCCTCTCGCTCGTGAACTCGCTACAAAATAAATTTTTACCGGGGCTCGCGTCGCCCCCTCCACGCGACCCACCCACCGGGTGGGTGCCCCGCCCCGGTCCGTGGAGCCTCCCCCTCTCGCTCGCCGTGCTCACAGTATAGATTCCAACAAGCGACGCAAGGCAAACAGAGGACCACGCTTTCAAGCGTGGGAGAATGCGTTTGTCATGCACGCGAAGCGTGTATATTTTAGCACCACGGGCTTGCCCGTGGGAATCTATGCGTGGTCATTATGAGGGACTTTGGCCCCTTTTTCCTTCGCGGCAAGGAATTCCTCTATCGTCTTTGCGTCGGGGTAGGCATCCCTGCCGAACCTGGTGGCGCTTATCGATGCTGCCTTGACGGCGACCTCCAGCGCCCTGACCGGGTCCTCACCCTGCATATAGAGACCCAGGAAAACGCCGTCGAGGACATCACCGGCGCCGGTATTATCAACAACGTGGACCTTCTCGCCCTGAGAGTTCACATTTATGTCTTTTGTACAGAGGGATGCGCCGTCCTTCCCCTTTTTTATAACTACGATGCTGACCATTTCCAGCGCCTTTTGGACGGCCTGGTCCATATCATCGCCGAAGAGCATCCGTATCTCTTTCTCTGTTGTGAAGAGTATCTCGGCGCCATCGATAAGGGGGTGTATCTTTTTCCCCATTGCCGCATATATCTCCCCGGGGTCTATACTGAAG
>JAQTNJ010000246.1 GCA_028713955.1 Syntrophorhabdaceae bacterium | reverse complement strand
CCAGGTCCGGGGCCTCTTATGAATTTGAGCGCAGTCTCGAAGCGGTCGCGTCGCTGGCCGTCTCGTTCGACAAGCAGGGTATAGCCATGGGGTTCGCGACAGATGCCGTCCTGACGGGAAAAACAGCTCCCGCAAGGTCCGTTAAAAGAGACCCGGGACACCTGCAGGCGATCCTGGAAACGCTGGCGCGCAGCAGTATGGAAAAAGGGCGGGACCTGCTGCAAGGGCTCAAACAAAACGCCAACCTTCCCTTCGGGGTCACATGCCTCTATTTCTCTTACGGGCCGGACGAGACATCACGAGCCGCCGATGAGTATTTCAGGCGTCGCAAGATACCGGTCATCCATTATGTTTGCGGCCTTACCAATGATCACTCAGGCGTTCCCTATACCAAATCCGGAAGGGCCATCCGGTCTCTCAACGAGATCCTCGTGAGCGATACAGGAAAAGAACATGAAGCGTAGCGGAAACGTCCTGCTTTCCTTCGCCGCCGCTGTCATGGAGTTCACCTGGCTCTATGCGTGGGCGACGTTTTCCACGATATCCGTGGCGCAGCGCCACACTCCTCTTCTTGAGGCTGCCGTTATATTCCTGGCCGGCGCCGCCATCACCGGCCTTTCCACGGGCAGGGGTCTGAGGGTTATCTCGATCGTGCTCTTGCAGACAGCGGGTATTGTATATGCGGCACTGAGGACCATCTATGTTTTCAGTGATATTACCTCTTCCTTTCTCAGCCGCCAGTGGCTCATTGAGTTCTTCGGCATCCCGCACAGCGCGATGGAGTGGCTCCTGGTCGTTGTCTCTGTATTCTGGGCAGCAGCCTTCTGGGCCGGCGGGGCACGATTCGCCGTAAGACCGAAAACGCATGAGAAGATCTGCTCCCGCTTTGATCTCGGCCTTGCCGCATTCCTAAGTCTCCTCCTGATGAAATTTGCCCTCCTGGTAAAAGGGAATCTCTCCATCAACGACCCTTTAACAGGACCTCTCGCCTGCATATTCTTTTTCTTTGGCCTGACATCGATAGGAATGACCCGGGGACGAACTGCGGCCTCTTCGGGCTTTATCGCCGGCTATCGAAGGTTCGGTGTTGTCATGGGTTTTATCTGCGCCGTTTCCGCCTCAGTGGTGAGTCTTGTGGTCTTTTTCCAGCATCAGCTGGTAAGTGCCGCCCGTGTAAGCTACGGCCTTATCAGGGGTGGGGTATCCTCCCTGGGTATTATCTTTGCAAGTTTTATCCGGTTCCTTTATTTGCCCCGGCAAACAAAAGTGATCGAGCTGCCCTCAAGCCCAAAAGAAAACATATTCGACCGGTTATCATCTTCCGGCCATGCAGCGTGGATGGAGGTTGTGGAAAAAATATTTGGCTGGCTCTTAGGGACTGCCCTCGGGTTGATCATGCTTGCCATTATCGTCTTTTCCGTGTTCTATTTCATGAAGTGGCTTCTTTCCCGCACGCGGACGGATCGCAACAAGATGGATTGGGGGGCGCGCTTGCTACGGGCGATCGCGCGGGTGTGGGGTCTCTTTATTCTTCTTGTCGGGAAAGCAAGGCAGCTCCTGAGAGGTTACAGGACCGCAGCGGATTTTTATAGGGCGCTCACGCAATGGTCAAGGCCAAGCGGCATCCGTCGCCGCCTCGATGAAACGCCATCGGAGTTTTGCTCCAGGCTTACCGGAAGGTTCCCTGCATTGAAGGAAGAGGTGGATACTATCGTGAGCGCCTTCAACAGGGAATTTTACGGAGAGATGATCCTGGACAGCGGGGAGATCGCCGGGGTCCGCCTGGCATGGCACACGCTGCGAAGCCCTGCCCGTTGGCCTCTAAGGCTGAGGGCCTTCTTTGCAGGCACAACCAATCCCCTCCCCTGACCTTCTTCACCATGTCCCTATATAGAAAACCAGCTCACGGCAGAATACCCGTGATTCGTTCGGCGTTGGGCGTTCGGCGAGAACAACCGTAATTCGTAATTCGTGAAACGTAATTGGAAAAGCATAAGGTGCGAGGGACGAAGCGATGTAGCGACCCCATAGGGGATGAACTATTAATGAGATTGCCACGCTCCGCTCGCAATGACAAAGTGCACGGCCTATCACCTGTTACCCATCACCTTCCATTTTTCACGTTCTATTAAGGTTCATCCAATTACGAATTACGATTCACGAATTACGGGTTTCCCCACCTTTCACCTTTCACTTTTCACTGCCTTCCACGGCTTATCCTTTTCGCAAGACTTCCTTCAGCGCCGAAAGGAATCTCGCTACATTTTCCTTTCTCGCCGTATGTCCCATTACCCCTATGCGCCAGATCTTCCCGGCAAGAGGCCCCAGGCCTCCGCCGATCTCGATCCTGAATTCGCTGCGTAAGCGCTTGCGGACAGATAGTTCATCGACTCCTTCGGGTACGCAGACAGCGTTCAGCATGGGGAGGCGATAAGGCTCATCTACAAGCATCCTGAGACCCATCTCTTCCAGGCCCCCAACCAGCGCCATGTGGCTTTCCCTGTGTCGCCGGAACACATCTTCCGGTCCCTCTTCGAGGATCAAAAGGAGCGCCTGGTAGAGGCCGTAGAGCATGTTCACCGGCGCCGTGTGGTGGTAAACCCGGTTTTGGCCCCAATAATCAGCGATCATAGTAAGATCAAGATACCAGTTGGGGACCTTGGTTTTCCGCCCATTCAGCTTTGCCATTGCCTTTTCGTTTAATGAGAAAGGTGCAAGCCCCGGGGGGCAGGAGAGACATTTCTGTGTGCCGCTGTAAAGGACATCAGCGTTCCAGTCGTCCATGCGGACCTCGATCCCGCCAAGGCTGGTAACGGTATCAACAAGGTAAATCGTATCGCTGCCTTTGAGGAGGGCGCCGATCTCAGCAACGGGGTTTCTAACACCTGTTGAGGTCTCGGCGTGAACCACTGCGACTATCTTGTACGATTCCTGTCTGATCCTTTCTTCCACTGCTCCCGGCTCAACAGGAGTGCCCCAGGTGAATTCAAGCGCATCAACGCTGCCGCCAAGCCTGGTGGCTACATCCTGCATCCTCATGCCAAAGACACCGTTCAAAAGGATCAGCACCCTGTCGCCCTGCTCAACCAGATTCACAAAGGCTGCCTCCATGCCGGCAGAACCTGTTCCTGATATGGGGATCGTAAGGTTGTTCCTGGTGTTCATAATCCTGCGAAGCATCTCTTTGAGTTCCTCGGCGATGTTCAAAAAATACGGATCGAGGTGCCCAAGGGTTGTCCGGCTCAGGGCGCTATAGACCGCCGGCGGCACACAGGAAGGACCGGGGCCCATGAGCAGGATATCCTCAATACCCTCCAGCAGATTTTTCATAACGATCCCTCCTCCCGGACAGAATATATTCTCGTGAGATCTTTTGAATCCTAAAGAATCGTATTACGTCTTTTTCGCCTTTGCCTGGTTCGCAACGGCTTCCATGGCTTCCTTAACCTTTTCCGGATCACCGAGATAGTAATTCTGTATCGGTTTCAGATCATCATCCAGCTCATAGACAAGCGGCATGCCGGTGGGGATGTTTACTCCCGGGATGACATCGTCGGGGATGTTATCGAGATATTTAACAAGTGCGCGCAGGCTGTTCCCGTGGGCAGCGATAAGGACGCGCTGACCGGATTTGATTACCGGTACAATGCGTTCGTGCCAGCAGGGAAGGAAACGCTCGACGGTATCCTTCAGGCATTCCGCGAGGGGGTGCTGCTCTTTTCTAAGATCGTGGTAGCGCGGGTCGGAACCGGTATAGCGAGGGTCCTTCTCGTCGAGCGCCGGGGGGCGGATATCATAGCTTCTCCTCCAGATCTTTACCTGCGCCTCACCATATTTCTCAGCCGTTTGTGCTTTGTTGAGGCCTTGCAGCGCTCCGTAGTGGCGTTCGTTCAACCGCCAGTCATTGTAGACGGGAATCCACATGAGGTCCATCCCGTCAAGGGCGATCCAGAGTGTGCGGATAGCCCTCTTCAGCACAGACGTAAAGGCCAGATCAAACATATAACCTTGCTCTTTCAGCACGCGGCCTGCTTCTTTTGCCTCCTCGATACCCTTTTCCGACAGGTCAACATCCGTCCAGCCCGTAAAAAGGTTTTCCTTGTTCCAGGTGCTTTCTCCGTGGCGAAGCAAAACGATCTTTTTCATCTGTCTTCTCCTTCGTAGTGGTTCTTGCGCATACTATAACATAAACAAAAAAAGGGCAGAACACAAGGTTCTGCCCTTCCGGATTCAAAGGATATGCGGTTATTTCTGTTTTGTCTGCAGGTACTCGTCGATCGCCTTTGCTGCTGCCTTTCCAGCGCCCATGGCGAGGATGACGGTAGCGGCGCCGGTAACGATATCGCCGCCCGCAAAGACGCCTTCCATGCTCGTCTTGCCTGTTTCGGAATCAGCCTCGATATTTCCTGATCTTCTGAGCTTCAGCTCCGGGGTGCTCTGCGTGAGGATCGGGTTCGGGCCCTGGCCGATCGCGACGATGACAACATCCACGTCTAAGACAAAGTTCGATCCTTTTATTTCAACGGGTCTTCTCCTGCCTGACGCATCGGGTTCCCCGAGTTCCATCTGCATACACTCCATGCCTTTCACCCAGCCGTTCTCGTCACCGATGACCCTTATGGGGTTCGTAAGAAGCCTGAAATCGATACCTT
>JAQTNJ010000245.1 GCA_028713955.1 Syntrophorhabdaceae bacterium | reverse complement strand
TCTTTCGTTGCCTTTGCGTAGGCGAGGACGGCATCGACGTAGCTGTCGCAGTGGTTGTATGCATATATTGCCTGACGTTTTGCCTCGAGCCTTCCGTTCTCCCAGCCATGGGCCTTTAAATAATTAGCAATGCTTGCGACGGCATCCCTGAAATCGAAAAGGTCTATGACCCCGTCCCCGTTGCCGTCAACAGCGAACCTCACATAGGAAGAAGGAATGAACTGGCAGATGCCGAACGCGCCTGCCCACGAACCTTTCATTGAAAAAGGGTCTTTGTTCTGTTCCCTGCACAGGCGGAGGAATTCTATCAGTTCATCTTCTGCCCACGCTGAACGGCGGTTTTCAACGATCGCCATGGTGAACAGGCTGTTGAACACGGGATACTTCCCGGTCTTCCTCCCGAAGTCTGTCTCTATGCGGAGAATGGCTACGACCACCTCTTTTTCTACACCGAATGATCGCTCGACCTCCTCAAGGATCTCCCTGTTTTCGCTTAATATCCTCTGCCCGCGCTCAAGTGAGCTTTTCTTAAGCAGGCCGAACCTCCGGCCCATGTAATCAAGACCCTTGCCCTTTCTTCCAACGATCTCAGGATAAAGCTCCAGCCTGCTGTCCGAAAAGGTTTTATTGATCTCCTCCTCGGAAAACCCCTCTGTCCTCAATCTTTCCTTCAGTTGGCTCAACCTGTCTTGATATTGCGGGTCGATATCGGCAGATAAAACCGGATGAAATAATAGAATGACAAAAAGAAAACTTATAACCAGCGCGAAACGGGGGGAGGAATCTCTCAGCGCATCAACCTCCTTTCTCTCATCATAACAATCCTCCGAATAAAATCAACAGATTTTTCATTCCCAGCGAAGATTCCCGTTGAATTTTTATCCGTTCTCGTGAAAAGTATTATATGAATGAGGAGGGGACATGAAGCCAAAGGTGTATATTACCCGGAAGATCCCTGAGCCCGGTCTGGGGCTTATCGGCGAACATTGCGGGATCACACTTCATAAAAAGGAGACACCGCCCACCCGTGAGGAGATCATAAAAAACATAGCGGGCAAGGATGCGCTGCTGTGCCTTCTCACCGACAGGATCGACAGGGAGGTTCTCGATGCCGGTTCAAATCTCAGGGTCATCAGTACGTTGAGCGCGGGCTTTGAGCATATAGATGTTACGGCAGCGACAAAGCGGGGCATCTACATAGGCTACACGCCCGGCGTCCTCACCGAGGCGACGGCCGACCTCGCCTTTGCCCTTATCCTGGCCGTATCGCGGAATATCGTACAGGCCGACAGATTCGTCCGCGGCAAACGATGGACGATCCCGTGGTCGCCCTCCCTTTTTCTCGGGCAGTCTGTCCGGGGGAGCACGATCGGGATCATCGGTCTCGGCAGGATAGGCAAGGCCATGGCGCAAAGGGCGTGGGGGTTCGATATGAGAGTGCTCTATTCCGATGTCCGGCGCGCTGCTCCCGCTGAGGAAAAAAGGCTTCACCTCGAATACAGGCCACTGGACGATCTGCTCCGGGAATCGGACTTTGTGACGGTCCATACACCGCTCACGAAAGAGACGTTCCACATGATCAACGCAAAAAGGTTGAGGCTGATGAAGCCTACGGCCATCCTCGTCAATACGTCGCGGGGACAAACGGTCGATGAGGCCGCGCTGATAGAGGCGCTTGGAGAAAACCGGATAGCAGGCGCGGCGCTTGACGTTTTTGAAAAAGAACCCGTCGGAAAGGACAATCCCTTGCTCCGCCTTCGCAACGTGACCCTGCTGCCCCATATCGGGAGCGCGACACGGGAAACCCGGGGGAAGATGTCCGAACTTGCTGCGCAGAACCTTCTGAACGTGCTCATGGGCAAAGCGCCTGTCCACTGGCTCAATCCCGACGTTGCGAAAATCAGGCCCCTGAAAGCAGTCAGGATGATATAAACCGGATAAAGGCAGTGAACAGCAGGAAAAAATGCAGGTTAAGGTTCAGGCTAAGGTTAAGCAAACTGTCGGTTCTCCTCAACCTTAACCTCAACCTGATTCTTCCTGCCATGAGCCATGAACTATGAGCCGCATTATAATCTCGATATACGAACTACGATATACGATATACTGTTATTATTGACACTCCCTATGCGAGTCATTACTATGTAAGAAGGAAGAGAACGGATATGCTCGATCAGAACGCGGTCCTTGTCCTGAATAAACGATACCTTGTGAAAGACGAGGCAGGCAATCCCGTCGAGAGCCCTGACGGCATGTTCAGGAGGGTCGCGCATGCGATCGCAGGCGCGGAGGGGAACTACAGGGGCGGTGATCCTGAAAGGGTGGAAGAGGAATTCTACCGCATGATGTCAAACCTCGAATTCCTCCCCAACTCACCTGCCCTGATGAATGCCGGCAGGGAACTCGGCCAGCTCTCCGCCTGTTTTGTCCTGCCCGTTGAAGACTCACTCGATTCTATCTTTGACAGCGTAAAAGAGACCGCTCTGATCCACCAGACCGGCGGAGGCACCGGCTTCTCCTTTTCACACCTGAGGCCAAAGGACGATATCGTTGCGTCAACGATGGGCGCGGCGAGCGGCCCCGTATCGTTCATCAGGGTCTTCAACATGGCAACGGAGGTCATAAAACAGGGGGGCACCAGGAGAGGCGCCAACATGGGAATCCTACGGATAGACCACCCCGACATAGAGGAATTTATAACAGTTAAAAAGGATCCTCAGGAGCTGAACAATTTTAACCTCTCTGTTGCTGTTACCGATGCCTTCATGGATGCATATGTCAAGGATAAGGACTTCCCGCTTGTCAATCCCCGGACAGGAAAAACAGTTAAAACAGTCAAAGCGCAAAGGCTTTTCAGGCTCATTGCCGAAGCTGCATGGGCATCAGGCGAGCCCGGGATCCTCTTTATCGATACCGTCAACAGGGCAAACCCGACGCCGGATATCGGGGTGATCGAGGCTGTAAATCCATGTGGTGAACAGCCGCTTCTTCCCTATGAATCGTGCTGCCTCGGCTCCATCAACCTTGTCGGGATCGTAAAGGACGGCCACATTGACCGGGAGATGCTGAAGCGCCTGACACACAATGCAGTACGGTTCCTCGACAACGTCATCGACGTAAGCAGATACCCGCTCCCTGAGATAGAGGCCGTCACGAAGGGCAACAGAAAGATAGGTCTCGGGGTCATGGGGTTTGCCCATATGCTGATCCTCCTCGGCATCCCTTATGATTCCCCTGAGGCAGAACAAACCGGCGCCCAGGTAATGGGATTCATCGAAGAGGAATCGAAGGCGGCGTCGCGTGCGCTTGCCGGAGAGCGCGGGGTCTTCCCACATTACAAGGGCAGCATATGGGAAAAGAAAAACCTCCCGCAGAGAAACGCAACGACGACAACGATCGCGCCGACAGGCACCCTGAGCATCATCGCCGGGACATCGAGCGGCATAGAACCCATATACGACATTCGGTATTCGCGGATACTCTTCGGGGGGTTAAAGGTCGAAGTCATCGATCCCCTTTATGAACAGATACAGCGAGGTCCCGACGGGCAGGCAACAATAAAAAGGCTTTTCAGGAAGGCTCACCAGGTTACCCCTCGCAGTCATCTCGCGATCCAGAAGGCCTTTCAGGACCACGTTGATAACGCGGTCTCAAAGACTATCAACCTGCCGGAAGATGCAAACCCGGAGACGATACTCGATATCTACCTCGAGGCCTACCGGATGGGGTTGAAGGGAACAACGGTATTCAGAGACCAAAGCAGGGAATCACAGGTACTCTCCTGCGGCGCCCACCAGTTCTGCTGAAAGGCGCTCGGTAAATCCATTGAAACCACGGGCAAGCTGCACTATAATAAAAAAAGAGGTGAGTATGGGTATAAAACATGTTGACGGAGACAATAAGACAAGACTTATGCTTTATGCACTGAGCACCTGCATCTGGTGCAAGAGAACGAAGTTATTCCTCCAGCAGCACAGTATCGGCTACGATTACGTGGATGTGGACAGCCTTGAAGGCGATGAAAAAGAAAAGACCCTCGAAGAGATCAAACGATGGAATCCCCGGTGTTCTTTCCCATCACTTGTTGTCAACGGTGAGAAATGTGTCGTTGGTTTTGATGAAGACAAGATCAAGGAAGCCATCGGGTTATGAATAGCGCAGACGGAATAAGCCGGGACAATGTTGACAGGCTTTTTGAGAAGCTCAACGCGGAGGCAAATGCATCGGGTTACTCACTCAACCCTGACACGGAATTTACAAAAGACCTCGTCAGGAGCCTTATCGTCAACCAGAGACGCTACGGGTATCCCTCATGCCCATGCCGGCTCTCGACAGGCGCCAGAGAGGACGACCTTGACATCATCTGTCCCTGCGACTACCGTGATCCTGACCTCGATAAATACGGCGCATGTTACTGCGCCCTCTACGTATCAAAGGCAATATTAAAAGGCCAAAAACGCCTGACATCCATCCCTGAAAGAAGGCCATCCCCGGAAGAGAGACGACAGCAAAAGATACTTTCCATGCGGGGCAATCTCGCAGACCTCCCTCTCCCTGTCTGGAGATGCAAGGTCTGCGGCTACCTCTGCGCCAGGGAACGCCCTCCGGAGACCTGCCCTATCTGCAAGGCAGCGCAGGAACGCTTCGAACGGTTCATTTAAAACAATGCACCTAC
>JAQTNJ010000244.1 GCA_028713955.1 Syntrophorhabdaceae bacterium | reverse complement strand
TCAACAAATATTGAAGAGATCAAACTGGCAAAAAGCCTCGGCATTGAGACAATTGTCATAGACCACCACGAGATGGGAACTGAAATGCCTCCGGCCTTTGCCGTCATCAACCCTAAAAGGGAGGACGCCCGGTTCCCGACGAGAGAGCTTGCTGCCTGCGGGGTCGCATTCTTTTTCCTCCTGGCGCTGCGAAGGGTCATGCATGCCGAAGGGTTGCTCGGGCAGGCCATCAACCTGAAGCAGGAGCTGGATATCGTGGCAGTGGGAACAGTGGGCGACATGGCGCCCCTGACAAAAGACAACAGGATCATGGTAAAACACGGCATGGATATGATGAAAAGAAGACCGCGGGCATGGTACCGGTCTTTCATCAAAAACAAGGTGATGCCCGATAGAAATATCGATGAATACGTATTGAACTTTATCATTGTTCCGAGGATAAACGCATCGGGCAGGGTATCAAGCCCCCGTATATCCCTTGATTTTCTTACTTGCGAAGACGATGAAGATTCGGCTCTGCACCTCAAAAAACTTCAGGAGGCAAACAAAAGGAGGCAGCAGATTGAAAAAGGGATGGTCGATGAGATCGCGGGAATCCTCAAAAAGGACGGTATTGCCGGCAGGAACTCCATTGTTCTTTTTAAGAAGGGCTGGCATATCGGCGTCCTCGGCATAGTCGCACAAAAGATAATGGAGATGCACGGGAAGCCGTCAATTATCATCACAGATGTTGACGGCATCTGGAAGGGCTCCGGCAGGGGCAGTGACGGCACGGATCTCCACGGTACGATATCGTCGCTGTCGGACCTCCTTCTTAAGTTTGGAGGACACAAGTACGCATGCGGCATAACAATCTCTGAAGATAATCTTATCCCTTTCAGGGATGCCTTTGACAATTCTCTCAGCGGTCTTTTAAAAAAAAGCACAAAAACAATACACATCGATACCCATGCCGGATTTGAGGAACTGACGAAAGAACTGATAGAACTGATTGAACAGCTTTCTCCTTTCGGGATCGGGAATCCGAGACCAAACCTTTTGCTGACCCCTTCTTCAATTGCACCGGTAAACAAAGGGCGCGTTAAGATTATTGATCACAACAAGAGGATCTGGTACGGGTACATGCAGGGAAAGGCCGTCATCCCACAGTCCGGGGATGTACGCATCGTGGCGTCCCCTGTCCTGAGACAGGAGAACGGGGAAGCATTCATCAACCTGAACGTAAAACAGTTGTTATAAACCCCTTTCCATCACCTTGCAAACCCATTATAATATATCCCCATGATTGACCCTTTCTATCTTTTGGAGAGATGTGAGCTCTGCCCGCGCCGATGCCGGGTGAACAGGCTGAAAGGGGAGCGTGGGTATTGCGGCGTCGGGGATGAGATCCTCATTGCCTATTACGGACCGCATCATGGAGAAGAGCCGCCGATCTCGGGAACGAACGGCTCCGGGAACATATTCTTTTCCTCCTGCAACCTGAGATGCCTCTTCTGTCAGAACTACCAGATAAGCCATGAGGGGATCGGGAACAGGTTCTCGGTGAAAGAACTCACGGAGATCTTTTTTCAGCTCGAACAGGCAGGCTGTCATAATATCAATCTCGTCAGTCCCACGCCTTATGTCCCCTTTATTGCCCTTGCTGTCAGCGAGGCGAAGCGACGGGGGATAGGGATACCCTTTGTTTATAACACAAACGCATACGAAAACGTGGAAACACTCAGGTTCCTTGACGGGCTTGTGGATGTGTACCTTCCGGATTTTAAATACTGGAGCCCTAAGATCGCGGCGCAGCTCTCCGATTCGCCACTCAGGCAGGGCTACCCGCGTTTTGCCCGGCTTTCCATTATAGAGATGCGGCAACAGGTCGGCAACCTCGCAATACGGGACGGGCTCGCAACAAAAGGTCTGCTCATACGCCATCTCGTTCTCCCCGGAGGCCTCGCGGGTTCAGAAAAGATTATCAGGTGGATCAAGGATATCCTCGGCGCTGATACTTACATAAGCCTTATGTCTCAATACTGCCCGCTCCATGAGGCCGATGCCTACCCGCCCCTGAAAAGAAGAGTAAGACAGGACGAATATGACAGGCTCATTACACTGTTATTGGATAACGGCTTCGAAAATGTCTTTATCCAGGAATTAGACAGCGCGCCGCTCTTTGTGCCGGACTTTCAGAAACCGGAACCTTTTATAGCTGAGAGCCGAGAGCGAAGAGCCGAGAGTGATAAACCCGTAAATAGTGAGGGTTAACATGTGCGAAAGGCAAGACGTCTTTTATGGAATTTGCTTAACGCCTCGTATAGGAATTTATTATATTATAAGCAATGAACTATAGGGCTGTAGCGGTGCTTCGCCCCATGCTCTCAGCTCTACGCTCTCAGCTTGTAAAAGGAGGTACATATGGAATTAAAGACAGTAAAGGTTGATGTGCCCGAAGGGCTCAACATCATTATCGGCCAGTCCCATTTCGTCAAGACCGTCGAGGATATCTACGAGATCCTCGTGGGCTCTTCTCCATCACTCAGGTTCGGCATCGCGTTTTCTGAGGCAAGCGGGCCATGTCTGGTACGGTATGAAGGGAACGACGAAACGCTCATGAAGCTTGCTTGCGAAACATCTTTCTCGCTTTCCTGCGGCCATACCTTTGTCATATTCTTAAAAGATGGGTTCCCCATTAACGTACTAAATGCCTTGAAGGCCTGCCAGGAGGTATGCCACATCATCTGTGCCACGGCCAATTCCCTTCAGGTGATCGTTGCGGAGACAGACCAGGGCGGGGGCATCCTCGGTGTCGTTGACGGTTCAAAACCAAAAGGTATAGAGCAGGAAGAGGACAAAAAGGCACGGAAAGAACTCCTGCGCAGGTTCGGGTACAAATTATCCTGACACTTCATAGCAAACCGGATACTGGATGCTCGATACTCGTCGCTGGTCGCTCGATACTGGTGGGAACCTCGTAAGGTGTGCAGAAGAGCAGAAGGTGAGAGGGTGAGAGGAGCAGAAAACGAAACGCCCGTAAGGCGTGATGCGTGAGGGAACATCTGTTCAACGTTCAATGTTCTACGTTCAAAACCTTACTGTCATCGCGAGGCGAAGCCGTGGCGATCTCAAAAGATGGGATTGCCACGCCCTGCGGGCTCGCAATGACCCCCTGTATCGTCATCCATCTTTTTGCTTCTTACTGTTCACTATCTACTATCGACTGCCTCTAATCAACCATCAGCCAAAAAAGCCTTTTTTGTTTCAGCTGACTGCTGACGGCTATCGACTATTCACCGCCTTTATTACTATCTACTATTCACTATCGACTATTCACCGCCTTTATGCTATTCACCGCCTTTATTGCTATCGACTATTCACTATCGACTATTCACTGCCTTTATGCTATTCACCGCCTTAATACCGGGGCGATATTTTACAGGAAGAGTATTGATTGTGGGTGCCGTATATGGTAATGTTCATCTAAATGGACGATTTCTATAGGATATCAAGGTTGCCGCCTTATGCATTCGGGATTGTTCGGGATTTGATGATCGAGGCGAGAAGAAAGGGTGAGGATATTATCGACCTCGGTATGGGGAACCCCGATATCCCCACTCCGAAGCACATCGTCTCAAAACTCGTGGAGGCAGCGAGGAACCCGAGAAACCACCGCTATTCGGTTACAAGGGGTATCACAAAGTTGAGGGCGGCTATCGCTAACTGGTACAAGAAAAAATACGACGTCGATGTAGACCCTGAGACAGAGATTGTGGTAACCATGGGGGCCAAGGAAGGCCTCGGCCACCTCGTTCTCGCGACGATCAGCCAGGGAGAGGTAGTGATTGTCCCCAATCCCGCGTACCCGATACACTCCTATTCAGTAGTCATTGCCGGAGGCGATCTGAGGACCATACCGATCCTGCCGAGAGAGGAATTCTTCGAAAGACTGAACATCGCCGTTAAAACAACCTGGCCCCAGCCGCGCATGCTCATCATCAGTTTTCCCAACAACCCCACAACAGAGGTGGTGGAGACAGACTTCTTTGAAAAGGTTGTTGCATTTGCAGAGGAACATAACTTAATGGTGGTGCACGACCTTGCATATGCCGACCTGGTCTTTGACGGGTATAAGGCGCCAAGCTTTTTGCAGGTCAAAGGCGCCAAGGATGTCGGCGTTGAATTTTTCTCCCTCTCCAAGAGCTACAGCATGCCGGGATGGAGGGTTGGATTTGCCGTGGGCAATAAGAAAATGATCAATGCCCTCGGCAGGATAAAAAGCTATTTCGATTACGGGGTATTTCAACCCATCCAGATAGCCTCTATCATAGCCCTCAATGAGGGGGACGCCGATGTAAAGGAGATCGTCGAGAAATACAAGGCAAGAAGGGATGCCCTCTGTGAAGGGCTCTACAGATATGGCTGGGAAGTAGAGAAACCCAGTGCAACGATGTTTGTCTGGGCCAGGATCCCTGAACAATTTGTCTCTATGGGTTCCATGGAGTTTTCAAAGCTCCTCCTGGAGGAGGCAAAGGTGGTAACCTCTCCTGGGATCGGCTTCGGTGAGTACGGGGAAGGTTATATACGGTTTGCCCTGATAGAGAACGAACACAGGATCAAGCAGGCAGTAAAGGGAATCAAAAATCTTTTATATTCTTCGAAAAGTAAATGATCGGCGTAGGCATTATAGGTCTCGGTACAGTAGGTGCCGGTACATACAGAATCCTTAC
>JAQTNJ010000243.1 GCA_028713955.1 Syntrophorhabdaceae bacterium | reverse complement strand
GGTCCTATACGACCTATTGGACCTATATTCTGTAGCGAGTTCACGAGCGAGAGGGGGAGGCCGGGGTACCCGCTTGCGGGTCGCGCTTTGCTGCCAGAGGGGGCGACCCCCTTACGGGGACAGGCGCAAGCCCCGGTATAAGGCAGCAGAGAGCTGAGAGCGGAGAGTAAAGAGCAAGAAGGTGAGAGGGTGAGAAGAGCAGAAGGTGAGAATCTGAATATAGGTCCTATGCGACCTATTGGACCTATATTCTGTAGCTCATTCTTGAGCGAGAGGGGGAGGCCGGGGTACCCGCTTGCGGGTCGCGCTTTGCTGCCAGAGGGGGCGACCCCCTTACGGGGACAGGCGCAAGCCCCGGTATATATTTTATAGCTCATTCTTGAGCGAGAGGGGGAGGCTCTGGCAGCTTTGCTGCCAGAGGGGGCGACGCAAGCCCCACTAATTGACAAATAATTCAATGATTGATATAAAGTTTAGGCATAAGCTTGTTACTTTAATGTATATAACTGAATTCTACTGAAAGAGGAAAGATGCCAGCCGGTAAACGAGAAAAGATGTCTCAGAAAAAGAAGTTGAAAATTATACAAACCACTACACAGCTCCTTCTTAAAAAGGGAGGTTCCGGATCAACCTCGACCACCGATATCTGCTCTGCAGCAAAGTTCACAAGACCGACGCTATACCACTATTTCGGAAGTAAGCGGAATCTGCTTTTATCGGTTCACATGGAATCTATGGAAAAGGACTTGAAACCCTACTTAGCTGAAGCAGCCTCCATAGATGATCCCCTGGAGCGACTTACGTATATGGTTCAGACCTTCACAAGGGAGATCATCTGCAAACGTCCTGAACTGCGGGTTCTCATCCATGACGCGTTGACCATGAAAGATAAGCATTTTCGGGAAGTGAAGGGGGAATGGAAAAAACACTATTTTCTTATTCGTGACACGATAGCCCAACTCCAGTCAGAGGGCAAGGCAAATGCTGAGGTTAAACCATCCTGGACGGCGCTTTTTATGCTGGGAATGTTGACATGGGTTACATACTGGTTTGACTATGACCGAAAAGATGAGGTCGATCAGATTGCCGACCTGGCTCTCCAACTTGTTCTCCATGGTCTTGACCTTAAGGACCCTGCCTTTCGCAGCCCGCATTGAACGGAACGCCTTCATACACAAATCCTAATTCCTAATATCGAAAGGTTCAATCCTGATGAAGGAGGGACAATCCTAAACAAATTCGAATGTTACAATGTTCAAAATTCAAAATAAAGGCAGGATAAATTTGTTTTGAACATTTGATATTTGAATTTTGACATTGTTTAGAGTTTGGTGCTTCGATATTCGGATTTAGCATTTCGATATACGATATACGAACTACGATATACGATTTACTATGAGCCGCCTTTTTAGCTATTGGGGGATATGCTTATGCTATCTCCCTGCTGTTCTTGATAAGCCGTTTAACCTTGTCCAGAAGCTCACGCTTTTCCTGTGCAGGAAAACCCTTTAGCATTGCATGCGTGTGCTTGTCCAGCACTTTTTCTATGTTTATAAGGGTCGTCTTTCCCCTTGGTGTGAGCTCGAGTATGGTTACCCGCTCATCAAGAGGGTCGGATTTCCTTACAATAAAGCCGTTCTTCTCCAACCTCTTGGCTATGCCGGTCATATTGGCGCCAGGGACGAGCATGATCCGGCTTACGTCGGTGATTCTGCATTGGCCGTCCTTTGAAGCATCCAGGACTCTCAGGACATTATACTGCGGGAAGGAAAGGGCTTGTTTCCTATAAATGACAGATACCACCCTCTTAAAGGTCTCTGCCGCCCTCACGACTGCCATAAGTAATTTTTCATCTGTGCTCAGGTCGCTTCGATAGCTGATACCGCCCATGGCTTCACCCCAACAGAATACCGTTTTAATAATATTGAAAACAAATTATATCAGCTTGCCGGTCTGTACACAAGAAAATAAAATATATTGACATTTTATATATTGATATTTTATATATTGATATTCCATGTCTTGCTATAGTATTTAAAAAATATGTTGACGGTGACAATGGCCCATACGGGCCTCTTTGCCGGCGCAGGATTCGTCGGGAAAGAAACCTGAAGAGCTCCGAATGCAGGAGAGGATATGAGCGCGAATCGCATAGGATCTGCTATTGAAATGTGTCAAAAAATAACGTTATGCTATAGTAGTATGGTGGGTCTCGGTCAAAAAATGTCGGCAATAAGAATATAGAAGAAATATAAAGCAAAGATCAAGGAGGCAAAATGGGAATCAAGAGTGAGCTTGCAAAGATTTTGGGCAAGGATTATGTAAGTGATAAGAGGGAGGATCTCGCAGGGTACTCGTGCGATCACAGCCTTCTCCCTCCGGGGATGCCTGATGCCGTAGCTCGGCCGGGAAACACACAGGAGGTAGAGAAAATCGTAACATGGTGTAACGAAAAGAATATACCTATAGTGCCTGTTAGCTCAAAGATACACTTCCACGGGTGCACCATACCAAAACAGGGCGGTGTCGTGGTCGACCTCTCAAGAATGAACAAGATTCTGGAGATCGATGAGGCAAATCGCCTTGTAAGGTTTGAGGCCGGCGTAACATGGAAACAGCTTGCTACTGAACTGAAAAAGAAGGGCATGAGGGTGATAATGCCGCTTTTGCCGCACGGGGATCGTTCTGTGCTTACCGACACCCTCGAACGGGAAGTGCCGACAAATACCGTTTATGATTATGGTGAACCCATGCAATCAATTGAGGTTGTCTGGCCGACAGGCGAAGCCTTCAGGTGCGGTTCTGCCAGCGTAAATGGTTTCCCTGATTCGAAAGCAAGGGGGGCAAACCCATCCGGACCCGGTCTTGATTTTTACCGGTTTGTTCAGGGTGCCCAGGGTACAATGGGTATCGTCACATGGGCAAGCCTGAAGATTGAATCGATCCCGAGGATAGACGAGATCTTTTTTGCACCCGTTGATGATGTGCCTTACGCCATAGAATTCCTTTACAGGATCCTGCCGCGGAGAATAGGCCAGGAATGCGTTCTCCTGAACAACGTGGACTTTGCAGCTATTGTGGCGGATAAGGTGCATGAAGATTTTGACAAGCTGTGTGTGGAACTCCCGCCGTGGACACTCGTCTTGGTTATAAGCGGGCTTCTGAGAAGGCCGGAGGAAAAGTTAGCATACGAGAAAAATTTCCTTAAAGAGGTATTAAAAAACGAATTCCCGAAGCTGGCCCTTACCGACAACCTTCCCGGCTTCCCGGGCATGGCGAAAAAACTCCTGCCGATGCTGAGGGCGCCGTGGCCAACGAATGTGCCATACTGGAAAAACCGCATAAAAGGCGGATGTCAGAACCTCTTCTTTATTACCCAGCCGGTCAAGGTGCCGATGTTTATGGATATTATGGAAATGGTGGCTGCCAGACACGGTTACCCTGTAAGCGATATCGGGAGCTACATCCAGCCCATAGAGCATAACCGTGCCTGCCAGGTTGAGTTCAGCTTTTTCTATGACCCTGAAGACGCTCACGAAAAAGGCTTTGTGGCTGAACTTTACCGTGACGCAGCAATTACCATGTTGAATGAAGGGGCTTTCTTTACAAGACCATACGGTGAGCTGGCTCCTATAATATACGATCGTGCCGCTAATTATACGATGACATTGAAGCGGGTAAAGAAGTTGTTTGACCCGAAGAATATTATGAACCCTGGAAATCTGTGCTTCTAAGGAGGATGAGATGCCAAAAGATCGCTATGATACACCAAAAAAGAAGGTAAGTTTAGACGTAACAAATCTGGACAACTTTGTCTACGACATGAGCCGGTGCATTAAGTGCAAGGGATGCTATTGGGTTGAACATACCTATATGCCGGGGATTAAGTTCTCCACGAGGTGCCCCAGCAATACCTGGAATGACTTTGATGCTTACGGCGCATTTGGAAAGATGAGGATAGGCACCGCAATAGCAGAAGGAAAACTGGAATGGACCGACAAGCTCCTGGAGATCATTTACGCCGACCCATTGTGCGGCGCCTGTGATGTAGGCTGCAAGCGCAACCTCGACCTGGAAATAGAGCTGACCCTTGAGGCCCTTAGAATAAAGGCAGTGAAGGATGGGGTAGGCCCAATGCCGGCACATAAGAAGATCGCGAAGAATATTGCCTCAAAACACAACCAGTTCGGATCGCCCCACGAGAACAGGAAAAAGTGGGTAACGAAGGACATCAAGGTCGCAGAGAAGGCTGACGTGCTTTACTTCGCCGGATGTTCCGCTTCCTACGTGAACCCCGATATAGCCCGTGCGACAGCGAAGATATTGAATGCCTCCGGCATACCCTTCAGGCTCATGGCCGACGAATGGTGCTGCGGGAATACGCTTTACTCTGTCGGCATGATCGATGAGGCGAGAGAGCTTGCGAAACGCAACATTGAGGCGGTAAGAAAAGCAGGGATAAAGACGGTGGTGACAAGCTGCGCCGAATGTTACCGTATGTGGAAGGTTGATTATCCGAAGATGCTTGACATAGCCACGTCCGATCTCGGCTTCAAGGTAATGCACCTTATCGAGGTTGCCGATGAAGCGATTAAAAAAGGCAGTCTCAAATTGACGAAACCTGTGGACATTCGCTTCACCTACCATGATGCATGCAGTGTAAGCAGGCTTTGCGACCCCTGGACACCATGGAAAGGCGAGCGCGGCTGGATGGGTACAGTGAGCCCCGA
>JAQTNJ010000242.1 GCA_028713955.1 Syntrophorhabdaceae bacterium | reverse complement strand
TTGAAGTTGGTGCAGATCAGATTGCCCCAACCACGATACATACGCTCAAAAATCTGATAGCCAGCAACCTTCTGGAAAGTACCAGCCATCGTATCCCAACCCGTTTCACCGCCGATGTACTTTTTCAGCGTGGACGGATTGATGAAGAACATCGTCTTGGGCGCAGCCAACCTCTTAGACAGAACGCGCATCTTTTTGCCATTCCACACAAACGCCACGGCCTCCGGCCAGCCATCCTCGGTGGGCATATTGATCGTCGGGGCCTGCTTATTGGTCAACAGTTCATTATAGGCGTTCAGAGAACCGGGATCGGTATAGATGATGGTGGGCATGGAACGGCCCCAGTTCACATCAATGGAATCGCAGACAGCACGCATACGACCAAGGGTAAGCGCCTCCGCAGTGCCGGGACTGCTGCCATATTTCACACACGCTTTGGCAAAACTCTGCGTGTCACGATCAAGGCCGGTGGTCAGCGGCGTACCGAAAGCGGTATCCGTATCATTAATCAAAGTTTCGATACCATTCCAGAAATAGGACGTAACAATCGTGGAACTGGTAACATAGGAATTGTGGGGATAGAGAACATCGCCACTCACAATGGTATCCGATGCGTGAGTGCCAGTAACCACGTTGGTGTCATAATTAACATCCGTAATGGTAATGCTGTCAATGTTCTCTGTCGAGCTGGTATAGGCATCCACAATCATACCAACACGCAGCCACCGGGCCGAATCAACCGTGAACACGGAAGTCGTGGCGGCGGTTGAGGTAACGGCGGTGAGGGTGGCCAGAATACCAGTACCCGGCTGATGAATCATAAATTCCCTCAACATCTCGTAAGCCGCAACGGTATCGCTGGTGTAGGTTTCCAGGGTTTTGACGATGGTATTCGGGTCTTTGCTCAGGAATACGGTTTCCTCGGTGAAGCGCATGGGAGCGCCGATCTTTTTGAGGTAGGTATATCCCTTCGCGTAGGCGGGAACATTGGCCGCACCATTAGCCGCACCTTCCGCAGTCAGGAAGGCCGACTCGTTGCCCTGGGTCTGGAACGTAAAGTTCAGCTTATCTTCACCTTTTTGATTGACGGTTTCAAACGGAATACCGTTATACAGCCAGGAGTCCATAAGCGGGACTTTGGTAACTTCTTTGGCATAAGCCTCTATAATAGCATTTACATAATCACTTCTTGCAACATTCGTAGCCATTTTAAATAATACCTCCTAAGTATTAGTTATTGGTTAATATAATTTCTTCTCCAGCCGGGATATTGAGGGTTTCCCTCACAATATCCATAATAGACTTGTTTTGGTCATTCGCACCGGCGGGTTTTGGTTGAATCGGAACATTGGCCGCAGATGACGGAGATACGGTCGGGCCTTTGGCTTTTCTTTGAATGTAATCATTCTCATAATAAGCCCTAACAGCTTTTTCGTTTTCTGGATTAGAGCGAATGATTTTCCACAGGTTGTCAACATTAGTGAAGCCGAACTTATCGGCAAAGTTAGCGGCGCTTTCCTCAATGGTACGCGGATATTCCCCGCGCCCCTGATGAAGCAAATCTGCGCCATAAATTGCCGCTAAAATCGTATCTTCATAATTCTGATCCTGCGGAATGAAATACTTGGACGAAGTGTTACGGTAATCTTCCCTAATCTGCATGGCAAGGGCTTGGGTTTTGGCCTGTCTGTTTTCCATTTCAAGCCTCTCAAGCCGCTCCTGCATCTCGCGCTCACGCTTGTTGGCGTTGGCAATATCTTCCCCAAGTTCTTCTCTCTCTTGCTCAAAAATCCTTTTGTTCTCCGCATCCCTCTTGGCTTGTTCAAATTCGGCCCGGATACGCTCGACTTCCGCACGTTCTTTGGCGGCTTCCTCGCGCTCACGCTTGGCCTTTCCCCACGTTCCATCAAGCCCCTGCTGAAAAGATTTCATCAGGGCAATACCGTTAGGATCTAACCTTGACGTATCAAGATTGATCTTTCCGGTTGCCTCGGCATCTTTGCACAGTTGCTTAATTTCATCCGGTGTGTAAAGCGGTTTAACCGCTTCCTTCGGCGTTTCATCTGCCGCTTTGGGTGCTTCACTCTCCGTTGGCTTTTCAGTAGCGGTTGGAGTAGTTACCCCTTTGGCTTCGGTAGCCGGTGTTTCTTTTGGTGCTTCGGTTGTAACAGGTGCAGTCGCCTCGGTGCTTGCTGGCGCAAACCCATATTGAACAGCCAGTGCGTCGGACAACTCAATCGTTGGTTCAGACATAAGTTAAACTCCTTGCGGTGCCGGTTGGCTTGCCGCTAAATCCATATTTTGTTCGGGCGGACGGCCACCCGTATCAATCGGTTCATTAGATGGCGGGGCCGGGAACTCATTCCCCGGAGCGCCGGGAGGTGGCCCCATTGGTGCGCTCGGAGGCGGCGGTAGCATATTTACCATACGGTCTATGTAACCCTCAATCGTACCCCTAACCACCGGATGCAATAAGTCAAATTCCGGCTGCTTGGTAAAATCAGTAAATACCTTAATGTGCGCGTTGGGATTGACATAGCGATTGACCGCATATTCTTTGCCGGGATTGGCCAAGATGTAATCCAGATACCGCTTCGCTTGGCGCTCGTCTTTGAATGTATCTTCACGCAACTTGGTAATATTCATCTTACGCATCAGTTCTTCCATAACCACACGCGGGTCAATTCCGGCCTGTTCAAATGCCGGGGTCTGCATAAGATTGGTGATCGCCGTAACCTGTGCATCATCGCTACGGTCAAATCCGCTGCCGACCTTAATATCAACATTGTAGTTATCGGCCAAATTCTCGCGTTTGAAAATAATGGCTTCCGGTCTTTTATTCTCGCCAATAATTGTAACAATGCGATCTTCCTGATAATACTTCTTGACGAGGAACAGGTAGCGCCTGACAATCTTCTGTACAAACTTTACCATGCGCTCGATGTCGGGGGCAAACATGACATTCTCACCGTTGACCAGTTCGTTGGTCGTACCGGTTGACATCTGACTGCCCTTCGGCGGAATCATGCCGAGGCCAAGGTCTTGAATGTGTGTTACGAACTTGGCAATATCAAGCAGTTGCCACCAGCGGCCATTGATATATTCGGGCAATGGATTGGCGGTCGATTGATGTGGCTGTGCATCCCCGGTGTATTCAACAATCTCGCCGCTCTGGTCATCAAAGGCAGACGGGTTAGTTACGCTTCCCTCTTTCACCAGCCATTTCAGATGCCCCATAGAATCGGCGTTCTCCGCAATGATGCTGCTGTTTTTATTCATATCCCGCTGAATGGGGATGATGGGATATGTAATGCCAAGACCGTAGAGGTCATTGTCTTGCGGGTTTACCACATAGGCAAAGAATGGGAGCATATCTGGTTCGGGGTTATCTTCCTCTACCAATGTATGCTCACCAATGACAATAACGTGCTTGCCATTGGGATACTTTTTGCATTTCTTAATCCAGATGTCATTTACGATTACAGAATTTTTAACTTCGGCATTTGGCCCATCGTCCACCTTTTTGCTTGCCTCTGCGATTTCGGGATGGGCGTCGTTCTTGCTCTGAGATTCAAGTTCGGTAATTCCGAGTTTCTTCATCTGCTCGGAAAATTCTTCTTCGGCAACCGACTTTTCTTTGGGGAACCGATGATTGACCTCTCTAAACTCCTCATCGCAGGTCGCATCGGCGTTGGGGTACAGATGAAGCGGGTTTACCTTCTCAAGAATGACCTCGCCAGTATATAATCCGCTTTGCTGGTTCTTATCATAATATACCTTTGCAATTCCAATTCCACCGACAGCCGCCGTTCTGGTGGTGTCATACAGTTTCATTGAGCCGTAAGCCACGCTTTTCCACCAATACTCTACGGCGGCATTTGTGGCCACATTTATATCCTCATCATAACTTTCGGTATTCGTTGAAAATGGCGAAGTGGTAGGAGTGGGAGAACCCTTCCACATCTTAGATGCGTAGGCATCGTTGAACGTCTTGCAAATATTGTATATGCAGCGGGTTTCCCTGGACATATAAACATCCTCAACCAAACCCGTAAGTTCGTTGAGTATTTTATACTGATCGCCACGATCAAATGCCTGACACCAAGCAATGCGCCCGAATTTCAGATTTACCTTTTGCGGCGCTTGACCACCGGCACCAATGCGTTCTTTGATCCATTCAACCCAGTTGGTCTTTTTTTCTTCTTTATTTTCGGCCATTAGTAATCCCTATTGATTTTATGAAGTTTTCCGTCTTTCCCCGCAATTAGTTTTTGCGGGTGACTGCCCAATTTAAATATTGCGTTCAGTTTTTCAATCAGGTCTTTGCCAAACTTGCCATCAATATCATCCTTGAGTGCTTTGGAATTACGATCAAATCTATCCAGCCACGCGAACAACACCACCCACCGCTCCTCAATGTCGGCATGGCGCCTTCTCGCCTCAAGGTTAGCAAAAATGCTAACTGCGATAACCGCCGCCAACTCAAAAATAATTAGGCCGCATACCACCAGCATATCTCACCCTCCTTGTTCCAGCTTTCTCTTTCTGAATATCGGGCCATCTTTTCGCCATGCGCTCAAAAAATTCGTGTACTTCCTTTTTCTTTTTTTCTTCTTCTGTTTTCTGGGTTACGGGTTTATTGACCAATCCCGGCTGTCCAACATATCCCCAAATATCAATCAGGTCATCCCCGTGTTTCATTTCCTCGCCACGGAAACGCGACATCTGCGCCTCTAACTTATTTTG
>JAQTNJ010000241.1 GCA_028713955.1 Syntrophorhabdaceae bacterium | reverse complement strand
CCTCGGGGTCGTTCGGATTTAGCTGGAGAGCCTTCTGGAACATCTGCTTGGCGCTGCCGAATCTCTCCATCTTTTCATAGACGTACCCCAGATTGTTGTATGCCTCGATGCTATCCGGTTCCAGTTGCACTACCTTACTGAAATATTTCAATGCCTTTTCGTACTCATTTTTGTTGAGAAAGATAAAACCAAGGTTTACGTATGCGTCAGTGAACTGATCATCAAGCTGGATACTTTTTTTATACGCAGCAATTGACTTGTCTGATAATGGTTCGAGGAGATTAAGTTCATAGGCCTCGGTAAACCATTGTCTGGCAGTCTTCTTCGGTGCCATTTTATCTCCTTTTGTTCATACAAATTACGCTTTGATAAGCATCATGTTAGCAAAGAGAGTATTGTGTGTCAAGGGTAAAAGGGCCATATTGCACGCTGAAGAGATCAACAAAAATATATTGCTGTGGATAAAAGATCAACCCATCATGATGTCTGAGTATTTGTCTGCTTTTTTGAAAAAAAGCGACTCAAAAAATAGGTGAGCACTAAAATACAAACACCTGCTATATCCGTATAAATACCGGGCTTGATAAGCATTATTGCGCCCGCTATGAGCAGAACCCTTATGGGCAATCCTACAACCTTTCCCAAAAGCCACCCCTGCATGCCGCAGGCAAGGGCAAAGGTACCAAGGAGGGCTGTAACAGCCACAATTATAATGTCTGTCAGGCTGCCTATAAAGAGCATAGCGGGATTGAAAATAAACATATAGGGGGCTATAAAGGCTGCTATACCAAGCTTCATGGCCGTAAAACCTACCTTGTTCGGGGATGCCTTTGCTATGGCGGCGCCTGCGTAGGCCGCAAGCGCTACCGGAGGTGTGATGGCGGAGATGCAGGCGAAGTAGAAGACGAAAAGGTGTGCGGCTATGGGTATTGCCCCGAGCTTGATGAGACCTGTCGTGATGACAGCGGCGCATATTGCATAGGCAGCCGTTGTGGGCATCCCCATCCCGAGAACGATGGCCACGACCATTGACAGGAACAGAGCGAGCGGGAGTATGCCCTTCGAATACTCAAGGAGGATTGTGGCAAATTTAAGGCCGATCCCTGTCTGGGATATGATGCCGATGACGATCCCTGCTGCTGCGCATGTTCCCGCCATCTCGATGGCGCCCCTTGCCCCGTTCGCAAGGGAATCAATGACCTTCTTCAAGCCCATCCGGGTCTCTTTGCTGGTCCAGCTCACTGCAATACACGCTACTACGGCCATAGTACCGGCCTTAATGATAGAGGCCATTGCCACTGCTATGTAGTAAACGAGGATTGCCAAAGGGGCAAACATGTAGATTCTTTTCAAGGTTTCTTTTTTGTTGGGGATCTGATCCGGTGGAAGACCTTTAAGACCGGTCTTTGCGGCTTCAAAATCGACCATGAAATAGACGGCAAGGTAGTACATGGCCGCCGGCAATATTGCTGCCACGAGGACCTTCACGTAGGGTACCCCGAGGACCTCAGCCATGAGAAAGGCGCCCGCGCCCATCACGGGAGGCATTATCTGGCCCCCCGTTGACGCAACAGCCTCCACGGCTCCGGCGAAGTGTGGTTTGTAGCCCATGCTTTTCATCATGGGGATAGTGAAGCTTCCTGTGCCGACGACATTCGCGGCGGAGCTTCCTGACACAGTACCAAAAAGAGAGCTCGAAATAATGGCAACCTTGGCAGGACCTCCCCGCGCCCAGCCTACGATAGCGTTAGAGAACTGGATAAAGTAGGCGCCCACCCCGGAACTCCTGAGAAAGGCACCGAAGATCACAAATATATAGACGTAAGCAGCAGATACAAAGATGGGAAGGCCAAGGATCCCATCGAGACTGAAAAGGTAGGTGAAGATCCTTGGCCAGCTATAACCTCTGTGATAAAAAAGACCTGGGAGGGAACTACCGAAATGCCCATAGAGGATGAACGTGGTGGCGATGATAGAAAGGGCGAGTCCCGTGGTCCTTCTTGTCATTTCGAGGATCGCCACAATGAATATGAGAGAAATTATTGTGTCCCAGGTGGTGGGTACAACACCCACCCTGTAGATCCACTCATCAAAGTTGATTACCATGTAAACAAAAGGGACCATAATCATGAGGATCAGGATGTAATCGACGAAGTGTACCTTTTTGCTTGCGCCCTGCCAGCCGGGGTACAGGAGAAAACAAAGGGAGGCAAGGAAGACGATATGCATTCCCCTGAAAAACCATGGGTCTATCGGGCTTATAAGAAGGCAGTAGAGATGGAAGAGCGAGCAGACTGCACCAATCAGATAGATAGACCAGGATCCAAACTTTCCAAACTCCCGTGTCCGTATCAGGTCCGCATCCTTTATCTTGCCAAGGTCCAAACTCTTCTCTTTCATCTCGGTATCCTCGTCTTTTTCTGGTTTTCAGGTTCGGTTATTGTCCTTTCAATTCCTTGGGAATCTTGATGCCGATCTCTTCATAGTATTTTATTGCACCAGGATGGAGAGGGATCGGGGAATAAAGGATATTCTTTGGTTCCACTTCCTTTGCGGATTTATGAACGCTTACAAGGAGAGGTTTATTCTTGAATATCTCTTTTGTAAACTCATATACAAAATCAGCGGACATATCCTTATAGGTAACCATGAAGTTCCAGACTGTTAATGTTGTTATATCGCTTGGTGCGCTCTTATATGTGCCTTTTGGAATAACGCCCTTTGCGAAATCGGGATGCTTCTTGATGAACCTGTCGGCTATGTCGCCCTCAACGCCAATAACAACAATGTCATGGGTTGTTTCGTCGGCAGAGACAAGGCCCCACGGTAAGCCGACTGATTGGCCATTGGCGTCGAGGAGCCCATCCTTCAACTGATTGTCGAGGTCTGATGACGAGGCATTGACGATCCTTTTTGGTTTTACCCCTGCCTCGGCAATGATCATCGGCCAGTAGGTAGCCGGTGTTCCGCCCACAGGACCTGTGCCGATGGACTTGCCGCCAAAATCTTTAATGCTTTTAACACCGCTCTTTTTCAACGCGTACATCTGGAAGTATGTCGTATACATCGGGAAGATAGCACGGATATTCTGGTATTTTTTCCCCTTTGCCCAGCCGGCCCCGGTCCAGCCTTCATACGCAGGGGCGGCTGTAACCATGCCGAAATCAAGCTGTTTGACATTGACGAGCTGAACATTGTGAACGGGGCCGCCTGTCGATTCGACAGAGGCAGGAACGCCAAGTTTTTCTCCCAGTACTTTAGCAGGACCGCCAGCCCAGATGTAGTAAACGCCGCCAATAGGAGCGGCACCGATAGTAACACCCTTTGTTGGCCAGCCCTTTTTTTGTTGTGCATCCGATAAGGAAGCAACAGCGAAGATGAATATAACGGATACAAAGATAATAAATAGTTTTTTCATATAATACCCCCTTGATTGTAATTTTACTTCTTCTATTACACAGTCTTGTAAAATTATTGTCAACAAAAAACTCCATATTTTCTATAGACAGTGTAAATACAAAGGTTTACATGGATGTGAGTATGTCCCTGAGTCCCGAAATATGTTCACGGGTAAAGACCCTGTCGTGGAAGTATATCTCTTCGAAAGACCTCACAAAAGCCGAGGCCTGCTCCCGGAGCCTATCATCATCTATCTGTGATATGAACTCTTCAAGACCCTGGGATGTTTTCTTACGGTAACCATGTTTTTCCATCTTTTGCAGGAAGGCTGAGAGCAGCCTTTTCTCCTGAGGTTTTTTTGGTATGGTAAATAGCCGAATAATGAAGATCATTCCGGCAATCAACAGGGCGATGATAAGGTATTTCAAGAAGATATTTTTATTGAACTTAAACTTCAAAGACGGCTTCTTTATCCCTGTCCTGACCTTATGAAGGAACGAGATCTGTTTTTCAAGGTTGTAGTTGATGATAAAGGCATACCAGTAGTAGTTGACAGTATCCAGAAATACCCGCGCCTTTAGCAATGAATCTCCCTGCAGCGGAAAGGCGAAATTTTCAATAGATGCCGGCGTAGGGTCATACCGGAGCCAGCCTTTTTGAGGAGTAAACGCCTCCACCCAGACATGGGCGTTTTTTTGCGGTATCAGGTAGTATTGTCCAACGTCATTGTAGTATCCCCCCCTGTACCCGCCGATAACCCTCGAGGGTATCCCTGCGATACGGAGCATAATAGCCAAGGTCGACGCGAAATACTCGCAGTTGCCATACTTGCTCTCAAAAAGAAATGTCTCCAGCGGGTTTTTTGAGACAGGGAGGTTTTGCAGGGAATATTTAAACGCCCCGTCATGTAAAAACGCATAGAGAGAGCCTATCTTCTCAGACCTCTCTTTCCCGCGGGTTATTGAATTGACAAGATCGACTATCCTGGATGATACACTCTCGGGGACCTGCAGGTACCTCTCTTCGTCTATACTCTCATCTTCTATGGCATCTCCTATGATGGAAAGGACCTCGTATCTCATCCTCCTCTCTATGAATATTGACGAAGAGTAACTGAGATCATCGTATTTTTTCACATAGCGGGTAGATATAAAGACAGGTTTGTCGAGACCGAAGAGATAAATATTCTGGTAAGGCTCAAGGTATATCATCTGCCTGATCCGCTTACCCTCTATCCTTGTTTTTGCATTAGCGACAAAAAGACGTTTTTCAAAGCTTCTCCATGAGGTTCCGTCAAAGTAGTCAAGTGCAATGCCCCTCCAGTAGAGGATGTTTTCGTCAACCTTTTCCAT
>JAQTNJ010000240.1 GCA_028713955.1 Syntrophorhabdaceae bacterium | reverse complement strand
TATCTCTTTTCATATGCAATAGTTAAACGATGAGGGAAAAGGATTTTTTAATTGACAATCTAAAGCAATTTATATAATTATTCTGCGTGTTCCCTGTCTCGGGGAGTACATAAAATAACGTATTCAATATATAAGAACTCATAAGAAACGAATTTGTAAAGGAGGTATGGGGATGTCGGAACAAAAGGTAATGAATCGTTGGTTGGTGGTTGTAGGCGCAATCCTGATGCAGTTGTGTCTTGGGGCCATCTATGCGTGGTCCGTGTTTACCCCGAAGCTGGTCGATAAGGCCGGTAAATACGGGTTTAGTGCGACTCAGGCGGCATGGATCTTTTCTGTGGGCATCCTTGTTTTTGCCTTTACCATGATTATCTCCGGAAGAATGATGGCCAAAGTGGGGCCAAAGAGATTATCGGTCGCGAGCGCGATTGTCCTCGGAGGCGGCTATGTCCTCGGAGGTTTATTCGGGAGCACTTTTATAAGTCAGCTCATTTTGATCGGGTTCGTTGGTGGTATCGGGATCGGCCTCGGTTATGTTGTCCCGATTGCCGTCGGCGTCAAATGGTTCCCTGACAAAAAGGGTCTTGTAACCGGTCTTGCAGTGGCCGGCTTCGGTTTCGGGGCAACCATGTGGGTAAAATCGGCGGGTAGCTGGTTCCGCCTTCTTGATAATCTCAATTTCTTCGGTCTCGGCGGTGTTCAGAGCGTTTTTCTTCTATACGGGGTCATCTTTTTCATCCTTATTTTTCTGGGAAGTATCGTTATGATCGACCCGCCTGCCGGTTATGCTCCTGCAGGATGGAAACCGCCGGATCCCGCCGCGGGCGGTTCAGCATCGGGTACGGTGGATTTCATGCCCGGTGAAATGATGAAGAAACCGCAGTTCTATATGACGTGGCTTACATTCCTGTTCTCATCAATGGCAGGGCTCATGGTCATCTCCTGTATTGCCCTGCTTGGCATGGATGCCCTCAGCGCGAACGGAATGGCAAAGGATGTGGCGCGCGGTGTTGCCGGTACTGCCATGGCATGGTATGCAATCCTGAATGGATTAGGCCGTATCGTATGGGGATCCGTTTCAGACAAGATCGGCAGGAAGGTGGCCATATTCCTGATGTGCCTGTTCCAGGGTATCATTATGTTCCTTTTCTACAAAATGAGTGGTACCGCTGCGACGCTTATCGTAGGCGCATGTATTATCGGTTTTAACTTTGGCGGAAACTTTGCCCTCTTCCCGGCTATTACTGCTGATTATTTCGGTAATAAGAACGTTGGACTCAACTATGGGTATGTCTTTGTATCCTATGGCATCGCGGGTGTTCTCGGACCGCAGATTGCCGGCTTTTTCAAAGATGCAGCCAAAGGGAGCACCGACCCGGCAGTGTGGATTACTCCTCTGATGATCGCCGGCGTGGCATGCTTTGTGGGTGCCTTTATTACGTTGCTGCAGAAGCCGCCGAAAAAGGCGTAAAATTCTAATATCGAGGCGAATTGTAGACGAGGCGCCGGCATATACCGGCGCCTTTGTTTCTTACCTGGTTCAACATGACGAAAAATCTCAATAGACAATAACCCGAATATTCGCAAACATATTCAAAATCATTAAAAAATATCTTGACAAAAATCATTAAAATCGTTTAATATACCGAAGTTTTTCGCATTGTACCAATATCCCTTAACAAAATGAGGGATTATTTTTTTGGAGGTCTCGATGCCTACTATTAACCAATTAGTAAGGCGAGGGAGAGAAGCTGTCAAAAAGAAGAGTTCTTCTCCTGCCCTTACAGATTGCCCACAGAAGAGAGGAGTTTGCGTAAGAGTATATACGACCACTCCCAAAAAACCAAACTCCGCATTACGGAAGGTAGCCCGTGTAAGACTTACAAACGGTATCGAAGTGACCACCTATATACCGGGGATAGGACATAACCTGCAGGAACACTCCGTGGTGTTGATAAGGGGCGGCAGGGTAAAAGACTTGCCCGGTGTCCGGTATCATATTATCAGGGGTTCTCTGGATGCGAGCGGCGTGGTAAACAGAAAGAAGAGCAGATCGAAATACGGCGCCAAGAGACCGAAGCAATAAAGGAGTATTTTCATGCCAAGAAAAGGACATGTCTCAAAGAGAGAAAAACTGCCTGACCCGAAATATAACGACTTGCTCGTGCAGAGGCTTGTAAGCTGCGTCATGCTGGACGGGAAAAAGAGTACTGCAACGGGTATTGTATATGGTGCATTCAATCTTATCGAAAGCAAGCTCAAGGACGAACCGTTAAAGGTTTTTCATAAGGCAGTTGAAAATATCAGGCCTGAGATAGAGGTGAAAGCGAGACGCGTCGGCGGGGCAACATATCAGGTGCCCGTTGAGGTAAGGTTGAACAGGAAACTCTCTCTGGGCATCAGGTGGCTCATCAGGTATGCGCGGGAGAGGTCAGAGAGAACGATGGTCGAAAAGCTCGCAGGAGAGATCATCGATGCATATAACAACAAGGGCGGTGCCGTAAAGAAGAGGGAGGATACCCACAAGATGGCGGAAGCCAACAAGGCTTTTGCCCATTACAGATGGTAGTATATTCGTTATGAATCAAAATGTAAGAAATGTTGGGATCATGGCTCATATTGATGCAGGGAAAACGACTGCTACTGAGCGGATGCTGTTCTATACAGGGGTAAATAACAGGATCGGGGAAGTTGATGACGGCGCCGCGACGATGGATTGGATGGAAGAGGAAAAAGAACGGGGCATCACTATCACCGCAGCGGCCACCACATGTTTCTGGAATGACCACAGGATAAACATTATCGACACACCGGGCCATATCGATTTTACAATAGAAGTAGGCAGGTCATTGAGGGTTCTCGATGGAGCTGTGGCGCTCTTCTCAGGGGTAGAGGGCGTTGAGCCGCAATCCGAAACTGTCTGGAGGCAGGCAGATCGCTACGGCGTGCCAAGGATAGGTTTCGTGAACAAGATGGACAGACCCGGGGCTGATTTCCGGAAATGCATTGCCATGATACAGGAAGTATTAAAGGCCAATCCGCTGGTCCTGCAGTTACCGATCAAGGAAGGAGATGAATTCCTTGGTGTTGTAGATGTGATGGCCCAAAAAGCGATCCTTTACGACAAGGACAGGCTTGGATATGAATATTCCCTCTGCGACATACCGTTACATATGGTCAATGAGGTTCATGCGGCACGGGAAAGAATGATGGAAACGCTTTCCGAGATCGACGACGACCTCATGTCACGGTTTCTGGAAGGTGATGAGATCGAAGAGAGCGAGATCAAGAGGGTTATACGTAAGGGGACTCTAAATGGGAACATACTGCCGGTGCTGTGCGGCAGTGCCTTTAAAAACAAAGGTATCCAGCCGCTTCTTGACGCGATAGTGGATTATCTCCCGGCGCCTCTGGATATCTCGCCGCATAACTGCTGGACAGAAGACGGGGAAGAGAAGACCCTCGTCGGCACAAAGGATGAAAAGTTCAGCGGACTCGTTTTTAAGATCATGAATGACCCATTTGTCGGCCATCTGAGCTATATCAGGATCTATTCAGGTGAATTGAAAACAGGCGACACCGTTCTGAATACAACAAAATTGAAAACGGAACGGATCGGCAGGATCATGAGGCTCCATGCAAATAAAAGGGAAGAGGTAAAAAAGGTAGAGGCCGGAGATATTTGTGCAATTGTCGGTTTGAAAGGCGCCTCAACGGGTGATACGCTCACGAACCCCGACATGCATATATCTTTCGAGACGATAGAGGTTCCATCGCCTGTCGTTTCCTGTGCTATCGCGCCGAAAAAGAAGGATGACCTCAAGAAGATGTGGCTTGTCTTCAATAAATACACCGTCGAAGACCCATCACTCACCGTGAGACTTGATAATGAAACAGGAGAGGTGATCCTCTCCGGTATGGGCGAGCTTCACTTAGAGATCATTATGGACAGGGCGAAGAGAGAGCATAACCTTGAAATGCTTTCTTCACCTCCGCAGGTAGCCTATCGGGAGGCCATTACAAGGCATACGACAGGAACGGGCAAGTATATCAAGCAATCCGGGGGGCGCGGTCAATACGGCCATGTCGTCCTGCAGGTATCTCCCCATGAGGGGGCCGGATTTATCTTTGAAAATAAGACCGTGGGCGGTGTCATACCCCGGGAATATATCTCCAGTATAGAGGCGGGGATTAAAGAGACCCTGGAAAAGGGCACCACATACGGATACCCGTTAATCGACATAAAGGTTGAGCTCTTGGATGGTTCTTATCACGAAGTGGATTCATCGGAGCTTGCGTTCAAACTCGCCGGATCCATCGGTGTAAAGGATGCCATAGCAAAGGCGAACCCTGTCCTCCTGGAACCTGTCATGAAGGTCGATATTAATGTCCCCGGAGATTTTATCGGGTCGGTCATCAGCGACATCTCATCGAGGAGAGGCAGGATCGCTGAGATTGGTGACAGGAACGATTTCAAATCCATTCTCGCCTACTTACCGTTAGACGAGATGTTTGGCTATACAACAAGACTTCGTTCGGTAACCCAGGGAAGGGGCTATTACAGTATGGAATTTTTTCATTATGCCCCGGTGCCACAACATATCTATGAAAATGTTTTAAAAAATAGAGATAAAAATCAAACGGAGGTTCTCTATGGCTAAGAAAAAGTTTGAGAGGACAAAACCCCACGTGAACATCGGAACGATCGGACATATCGATCACGGGAAGACGACCCTGACGTCTGCCATCACGAGGTGTCTTGCCA